>CAXEIY010000191.1:0-5908 GCA_963996245.1 uncultured Planctomycetia bacterium
AGACAGTTTTCCATATGCGATCTTACCGCTGCCAACAAATACGACCGCTCTCACATCTGGACTGGCTGCGCTGTAAAGGGCCAGAGACGCGCTGGTGTTACCTGTCGATGCGCAAGCTGCACGTTTTGCTCCCACCATTCTTGCATGAGTAAACGCAGCCGTCATTCCATTGTCTTTGAAACTTCCCGATGGATTGAGCCCTTCATATTGCAGATAAAGATGACCGGGATCCAATCCAACATACTGACCAACATTAGCGGACACTTGAAGTAAAGTCTGACCTTCACCAATGCTAACTAACTGTTGCCTAGGCGCAAAAGGAAGCAGCTCATGGAAACGCCATACACCACTGAAACATAAGGGATCGTCCCGTTGTTCCCACTTGAGCTGGAAATCAGATAAATTCGAAGGCAGAGGCAATCGATCCCAGTCGTACTCGATGTCCAGCAGGTCGCCACACTGCGGACATGCAAACAGCGATTCGCTAACGCCGAACGTCGCGCCACAAACCGGAGAAATACATCTCTGAAACGCAGACTCACTTACAGAAATTAGTCAAACTCCCTGGTGCATATATAAGTCCAGAAACGTAATGGTAATAAGCCCATTAAACAAAGTCGAATCCGTCATTTCAGTCTATCGTGAAGAGCTTTGGTAACAACGACCCACAAATACGGAATTCCTTCGAGGAGAATCCGAAACCGAGGGTCCACCCTCACTGCGCTATTACTATATCGTCGACCGAACCGCCATCTCAATTAAGATCATTATATCGAATATGTAACTATCGTTTAATACTCATTAACCGACCCGTAACATCACCTATGCGCTTATGCCCCATCTGGTTAACTTCTTGTCTAATCTCAAAATTTCAATCATATTTACAGTTGTTCACCTATTGTTACGGTTATCCGTTGCAAGTTAATGATATGGACATCTTTATTAGGAGTACGGACATTCTCCTCTGGCATGAGGATCGGACACCAACTAAGCTAATCGGCTCGGAATGAAGCAAGCGGTACCATCTCCACTTCTTTATCAGGAGCTCTACATGGGCATTTTCGATCGATTTCGTCTGGACGGACGAAGATTGTTCATCACCGGAGGCAGTCGCGGATTAGGGCGAGAAATGGCGGTTGCGATTGCAGACGCAGGGGCCGATGTCATTCTGGTAGGACGTGACCTGGAAAGTTTAGAGAACACGGCAGACGACATCCGTGCGCTTAAACGGGAAGCTCACACTATTCAGGCAGATGTTGGTAATCCGGAAGCCTGTGAAGATGCATGTCAGCAAGCTCTCAAGAATCACGGACCGATTCAAATTCTAATCAACAATGTAGGTGGACGACGTGTCGATATTCCAACCGAAGACATGCCGCTGGAAACCTGGCAACAACTCATGGACTTGAACCTCACCAGCACCTTTTTGTGCACAAAGTTAATTGGAGGCGAAATGGTTCGAGCTGGCAATGGAGGTCGCGTTATCAATAACGCCTCTATCTCAGGATTAGTTGCTAATCGTGGGATTACCGGACGAAGTTATGAAACTTCAAAAGCTGCCGTTATTCAATTCACACGTGCAACAGCAGCTGACTGGGCACCTCACGGAGTTACGGTTAACGCTATCTGTCCAGGTGGTTTCATGACCGAACCAAACAAACGCTGGGCAGAAGAGAATCCGGAAATCATTAACACCTTCAAAAGTCTTATTCCAGTCGGAGATTTTGGTAAACCTGAGGACCTTGGCCCCCTGGCAGTCTATCTTGCAAGTGAAGCATCCCGTTACGTTACTGGTGCAAGCTTAGTTATCGACGGCGGTTATACACTCTGGTAAAACTTTCGTACGGGCGGGAGAAAAGTCCCTGAACCATTTTCCTTCGGATCGGATATCCCCACTTCCTGATCTCGACGGCTGGAGAAACTTCTTCATCGTCAAGTTCAAAGCAACATTTCAGAAACCACACGAGCGGGATACTGATCCGTCAATCGCTCGTCAAGTCCGTGGCGTCGATATACTAGATCACGGGCATCCATACCCAGCAAATTTAACACGGTAGCGTGAAGATCATGCACACTTACCCGCTGATCAACGGCCTTGTGTCCGATCTCATCGGTCGCCCCGTGAACGTAGCCACCTCGTACCCCTCCGCCGGCAAGCCATACACTAAATCCGCTAGGACCATGGTCACGGCCCGCCCCTCCTTTGCGACTGCTGCTGACCTGAGCAATGGGCAATCTGCCGAACTCCCCCCCCCAAAGCAGGAGTGTAGTGTCCAACAGTCCCCTCTGTTTCAAGTCCTTAATTAATCCAGAAATCGGATGATCGGTCTTTTTACAGGCATATTTCAAACTGTCCACAAGGTTAGAATGGCTGTCCCAAATTTGTGACTCAATGTAGATTTGAATGAAACGAACTCCTCGTTCCACCAATCGACGTGCCATCAAACAACGTTTTCCATAGGAATGCGTGTCATCATTATTCAGACCGTACATTTCATGAGTCGCAGCTGTCTCCCGTGAGATATCGAGGGCTTCGGGCGCTGCCAATTGCATTCTGGCGGCCAATTCAAAAGAAGCGATTCTGGCATCCAATTCCGGATAGTTGCGGTGTCGCTGACGATGCGAAGCATCGAGTTGTCGCAAAAAATCTCGACGAAGTGACTGAACTCCCTCTGGTAGAGATTGATCAGACGAAAGATTCAGCAGGGGAGGGCCTTCAGACCGTAGTCGCGTACCCTGAAAAACCGGAGGCATCCAACCTGACGACCAGTTCTGAATTCCATTAATGGGTAAGCCTTTGGGATCATCCAAAACAACATAACTAGGAAGATTCTGATTTTCGCTTCCCAGACCATAAACAACCCATGAGCCAACTGCAGGCCGCCCGGGAATAGTGCGTCCGGTTTGCATCAGATAAAGAGACGGTTCATGATTAAAATGCTCACCATGCATTGAACGTACCAGACATATTTCATCTGACACTTCCCTCAGTCCAGGAAGCAATTCGGAAAGCTCCATCCCAGAATCGCCATAGCGTGAAAACCGGAAAGGAGAAGGCATCATGGTTCCGGATTCATTCGTAAATTCAATCTCGGCCGCAATATCTTTGGTTGGTGGCGATCCCTCAAATCGCTTCAGGGCAGGCTTGGGATCAAATAAATCGACCTGACTGGGACCACCATTCATAAAAAAATGGATGACGGTTTTTGCTTTCGGTGACCGTATTCGCCGGCTGTCATTAGAATCGGTCATGGCCAAAGACGATCCCTGCAAGTCGCGGGAATAGAACGTATTTGCTGTGCCGGCAAGCAGGGTACTCAATGCCGTACAACGCAGCGCGTCCCCCATACGTCCAAGAACTTCTCGACGAGCTATTTTATCGCTTTGTGGATATTCAGTGTTCTTATTGTTTACAGGCAAAATGGTCGCTCCCGTTCAGTTGATGTACGAGAATTCTGCAGAGCTGAGAATAATATGACATAAGTCAGCCAGTGCGTTGGTTTGAGCTTGGAACGTACGCTCCATGTCATTTTGACCCTTCAACTTGCGCAGCCATAGCTGTTGCAAATCATTCAAAAGCTGAACAGCTCTCGTTACTTCCGATTCACCAGGGAAACGCGTATACATACGCAAATACACATCTCTTACGATCGCCGGGGGATTGTCAAATCCATGCACAGCAACCAACTTCAACGCGAGTTGTTTTGCATGATTGGATATCTGTTCGCTATTCATTAATTCAAGTGCCTGAGTAGGAACGATCGACTTGGGTCGCTGGATACAATTGGGCATCATAGGTGGAACGTCAAACAACTCGAGCATAGTTAAAGGGCTGCGACGACGAGCCAGTACATAAAGACTGCGTCTACCGCCGCTCGGACCGAACTCGGAAACCACCTCTCCATCCTTTTCGATTGTGACCGGTACCGGTGAACCAAAAGCTTTGGGATCCAGCTGCCCAGTCGCAATTAACATGGAATCATAGCGTTGCTCTGCGTCCATCCGGCGCAAAGTCATCCGTGACAACCAACTATTATCAGGATCCCTTACATCTTCCATGTCGGGGTGAATGGAGCTTTGGCGATACGCCGTTGACGTTACGATCAGGCGATGCATCGCTTTCATACTCCAATCGCGACTTACGAATTCCGTCGCCAGCCAGTCCAGCAATTTGGGATGACTTGGAAGTGCACCTGTCACACCGAAATTGGCAGGTGTCGAAACGATTCCAGAACCAAAATGCTCCTGCCATATTCGATTAACCATCACGCGGCTGGTTAGTGGATGTTTCGGCTGCACCAGCCATTTAGCCAAAGCCAGTCTACGACCACTGGTATCTGCCTCCGGCCATGGTGGAACAACCAGAAAAGGATCCAGATCCTTGGTCAAAACAACAGGAACACCAGGTTGTACCTCATCACCAGGAATCAACGCATCTCCCCGGTTCAGAACATATACGGAGGATGGTTCTCCACCCATGTCATAAAGGGCCCTTATCTTGGGCAGTTCCTTCAAGTCCTTCTTTTTCTCGCTTATAGCCTTATCTATTGCTTGAGCTTGCATCTGAAACTCACGGTTTCCATCCTCTACCATGGCTCGCGTTATCGTCAGAAACGTCTTAAACTTGGTGCGCAGGTACTCTATTACGGGATCTTCCTTATCTGACTTGTCCTGTACGGCCTTACGGACATCTTCACGGATCTCTTCCGGCAGCGACTGCAGGCGACTTCTGAACAGCGATTCCTCAAGCGGCTTACTTATCCGTTCCAGTTTTTCGTTGAGGTCATTGATCGCTTCCTGAACATCCACATTGTGTCGTTCAATGAGTTCTCTTTCCGATGGAGAAATCACTTCCAGGTAGCGTTCCGTAGGAAGCACCCAGTCATAGGGGTCGTAAGCGGTCTGCAGTACCGCACTTAACCGATAATAGTCGTTCTGTGATAGTGGATCGTATTTATGATCATGACATCTCGCACATCCAAGGGTCAGGCCCATCACAGAGGAGCTCAATACTTCGATCTCGTCTGCAATCACGTTCATCCTCTCGGGGATAAAACTCTGAGGAGGAGAATACGTGCCATCTGCAACCATGCGCAAAAACCCAGTCGCAACAAGTTTTTCGATTATCGTATTATCGGGATTGTCGATTAACCGGTAATTGATCAATTCGTCACCGGCAATCTGTTCCATCAGGAACTCATCATATGGTTTGTCCTGATTGAAAGACCGGATTACATAATCCCGATACCGCCAGGCAAAAGGTCGTATTCGATCACTGTCTACTTTTCCTTCCGAATCGGAATATCCCGCTACGTTGAGCCAGAATCTCGCCCGGCGTTCCCCGTAATGAGAAGATTCCAGCAACCGATCAACCAGATGTTCATAGGCATTGGAACGCTTGTCCTCAAGGAACATCTCTATTTCTTCAATCGTAGGCAGCAATCCTGTCAAGCTAAGATAAACACGGCGCAACAGTACCATCGGCTCTGCTTCAGGAGAAAAGGTCTGACCGTTCAATTCGAGATGTGCCAGCAAAAACGAATCCACTGGATTACGAACACGTGACGCCGAACTCACCTCCGGAACCTCCCAGGAACGGGGACTCTGGTAGGCCCAGAATCGTTTCTCCGTCGTTCCCTGTTGGGTAATCGGCTTCCTCTCAACTCGCTCGGATGGTCTCGCTCCTGAAAGTATCCACTGTCGAATAGTATCAATCTCAGCGGTACTAGGTGGACGAACTGAATTCGCGAACTGTTGATCTGGAGGAGGCATTTCTCCCGCCTGAATCCTTTTAAGAAGTAAACTGGCGTCAGGGTCACCCGCAACGATTACCGGCCCCGAAAGACCACCTGCCATCCGGGATTGCTGTGTTCGCAAATCCAGTCCACCTTCTTGCTTGCGTTTGCCA
>CAXEIY010000192.1:0-9407 GCA_963996245.1 uncultured Planctomycetia bacterium
CCTTCCGGCAGCTACACTCGTACTGGGACTTGCCGCTCGAGTAGACCCCCAAATCAATGCCCTTATGGCATCGAGCGACTCGCAACAGGTTTTCCCAACCCTGATCCGCAGCACCTTTCAACCTATCCATCCTCTACTGTCTGGAATCCTGATTGCGGCGATTGTCGCGGCAGTCATGTCGTCTGCCGATAGTTGTCTTTCCTGTGGAGCAACACTGGCTATGGAAGATATCTTTCGCCGTCACCTTCGTCCATCTGCGCCAGATTCTCAGCTACTCCTGGTTGCAAGAATGACCACCGTTGTTGTTGGACTTGTCGCAACTTTTTTTGCATTCCTGTTTCATAACATCGCCTCCATTCTCGAGTTTGTCTATAACTTCTGGGCGCCAGCAATGATTCTTCCGTTTTTCGTTGGTCTCTTTTGGTACCATCCCAACCGAACCTATGCAGTCGTAGCCTCCATGACTTCCGGCACCTTGGCTACCATACTATGGCAGTTTGTCGTACACCCAAGGATCGACCCGGTTCTTCACCCTCATCTTTCCAGCCTCACCCCGGTACTGCCTGCCTTAGTTCTGGCCATACTGGCCTTCTTTTTGACAAATCTAGTGTGTGGCCATATGCGGCCAACCGGTGGCTTCCAGCCATCTGGGACAGAGGAGCCCTCTGCATGACCTTTGTTAGCATCCTGAACCTACTTCACTACCTTTCCCTTTGTTCAGCAGTGGGGATCCTTGTCTTGCTGGCAGTTCATTCTTTCAAATATGGCAAGAAGGCAAGATAAAACCGACATACTGATACTGACACTGCCATAACGAACCTTGCTTTACAGTGGATTGCTGCCATGAAAATCACCAAACTCGAAACCTTCACCGTCAGTGTACCTTACCAACATACGGAGGTAAGCAGCCGCGTTCACCGTGACGGAGTAACCGATGTCCTCGTTAAACTCAGTACTGATTCAGGGTTAATCGGCTGGGGAGAAAGCTGCAGCGGTGCGCACGTCGAATCCATTGAACAGGCGATCCAATCTGCTTCTCCCTTTATCCTGGGACAAAGTCCCTGGCAAACAGAATCCATTGCCCGAGACTTTTTCCATACCGGACTGTGGGACCATCGATTAATGACCGGCAATTTTGCCTTTGCAGGAATTGACCAAGCTTTATGGGATATCTGCGGCCAAGCCTGCGGCCAACCGCTCTACCGCCTCTTCGGAGGCTCTCTTCATGAACAAATCAATTATTTCTACTACCTTTCCCAGGGAACCCCGGAAGAAATAACGGAACAATGCCGCACCGCCACTCGTAGTGGATACACCTGTTTTTACTTAAAGGTAGGATTGAACACGAAACTTGAAACTGACATGCTTTCCGCGATTCGTGGAACCATAGGTCCTGAAGGCAAGATTCGCATCGATGCTAATCAGGCATGGACCGTTGCACAGGCAATAGAAATCCTGAACCACTGGCACCAAGAATTCAATATCGACTTTGTCGAGGCACCAACCCGAATCAACCCCGTAGAAAACATGTCCGAAGTCCGTGCACGCACATCTGTCCCGGTATGTGCCAATGAAGGCCTCTGGAGTGAAGCGGATGCCATGCGAGTTATTCGGGCGAGAGCTGCTGACATACTTTGCTTCAGCAGCTACTGGGTCGGAACCTTGAGACAATGGCACACACTATGCCATTCTGCCCGGCTTGAGGGACTCCAAATCTGCAAGCATACTCACGGCGAACTTGGTTTAGCAGCTGCTGCTGCCCAACATCTTCTATTAACTATTCCTAATATTGTGGATGGCCACCAGCAAACTGCAACCATGATGTCGGACGATATCCTGAAGGACCCCCTGCCAATTGCCGGAAAACCAAACTGGAAAGCGATTGAACAACCAGGATTAGGCGTTGATGTTGATCCCGAAAAGGTAGCTCAATTCCATGAATACTATCAACAATCGGGACAGTTCCTTCCCTATCATCATCGTGCATCGCCTTCATAGCGATGGCAACATTCCCCTGTTGCTGATCCGTTGCCCATCGGGTTGGACAAGGCGGTGTTGTTTTTCTACATTACAAACTTTGACAAAGAACGTTCCAACAGAATCGTCCTTAGTCCGTCATGGGGTTCAGAAAAGGTATCCGTGGGGAACCTGTGTCAAGGTCCCCATCTGATCATCCATGTCTCTTTCACGTTAAAAGTTCCTTGGCACGCGGATGTGCCTTCTCATAAATGGCACGCAAATTGGCTGTACTCACATGTGTATAAATCTGAGTAGTTGTCAGGCTCTTATGCCCCAACAACTCTTGTACACTTCGAATGTCTGCCCCAGAATCAAGTAAGTGGGTTGCAAAACTGTGCCTTAAGGTATGTGGACTAGTTCTGTGATCAAGACCCGTCATTTTCAAATATTTTTCAAGCATTCGGGCAACACTTCTTGCCGTGATACGTCGTCCAAATTTATTAAGAAACAAAGCCTGTCTATCTTTATTCACAACCGAAGTATCCGGAGCACGAACGGAAAGCCATTGACCAAGCGCCGTTGAGGCATAAGATCCAACGGGAGCTAGCCTTTCTCGTTTCCCCTTGCCTCGTGCACGAATAATATCCGAATCACGATCCCAGTCTCCGACGTCCAGATTAATCAGTTCTCCAACGCGCAAACCTGTTGAATACAGTGTTTCCAGAATAGCACGATTACGCATCGATTGAAGATCTTCCCCCTGCGGTGCAACGAGCAGCTTTTGAATTTCTTGCGTCGAAAGGAAATGAGGAAGCCGTCGTCCTGCCTTGGGAGTACGTACCGCACGTGCCGGATTGCCGTCAGCCCAGCCTTGTCGACAACCAAACCTAAAAAAACTCCGAATACAGGCCAGTCGTCGAGCAACAGTACTACGTGAATACCGCTCATGATGTAGGTACGATACGTAACCACGTATTTGAAGTGTGCTTATATCTTGTACCTTTTGTTCCCGTCCGGAATCGTCTAAGTATTGGTGAAATTGTGATAAATCTTCACCATATGACTTCAACGTGTACTCAGATGCACCTCGTTCCACACGCAGGTACTCAAGAAATTCTTCAATTTCACACTGCATTATTGATGCTGGCAGTATCCTGAGTGCGGAAGATGGGGAATTATCCCCTTTGTCCGTTAAGAAACAACTTCTTCTTTCCTTACCTTACGGCTGAGGGTCACTGCATCCTGCCAGTCGAAGCTCAAATCTCCCTGACAGGCATAACGCCCGAATTGCTGAAGCAGTTCGACGCGACTTTCGTCATCATAAAGGAACACATAACGCTCCTTCCCCTTCACTAAGGCCAGCACATTCACCTCGCGCGTCATAACCCTGGTACCTCCAGAAGATTAAGATAGTAAGTCTTCTATCGGCTTTTGACGTCTCAAACCTCAGTTGTGTTTCATTATCATGAAACATCCTGGTATTTCTGTCTCATATCGCTGAAAAGTTCTAAAAAATGCAATTACTTAAGTTTGCTTTCCAGTCTAAATGAGTGAATGTATGACTTTTAATGATTTTTCGTTCTATATTTCCACCTCAGGTAACGAAATGATAATGCCAAAGACATTTATTAGCAGGTCACCTTTATCACGGCAGCACTGGCCGCTACACTCAATTTAAGAACGCCTGGTGGAAGCCTACCGTTTTCAGGACCTCGAACATGTCGAACCGAACCCCGTTACAGCAGGAATTAGTGCAACTTTATTCGGACCTTGAGTACGACATCCAGAAAGCAGGTCCTATCTGTGAATTAAGTGGCCGATGTTGTCGATTTGACGAGTATGGGCATACCCTTTTTCTCAGTAATATTGAATCCGAACTCTTCTTCTCATGTCCCCCTAAACAAGCTGTAGCAGAGGACGAGAATCGATGTCCTTACCAGGAAGGGACTTTGTGTACCGCACGTGAAAATCGGCCACTCGGATGTCGTATTTTCTTTTGCGACCCTTCATATCAGCAAAAGGCCTCTGAACTGTCTGAAGAATACCTTGGACGCCTCAAATCTCTTGCAACCCGATACGATGAACCCTGGCAATATGCGCCCTTGAAACAGATGGTGAACCAATATGTAAGTCGCCAGAACCGGCATGACGGCAGTTCCCCGGCTTCCCAGTCCCCCCATTCTCCATGAGTCGTAATCAGGCATTTTGCTTCCGTCCGGTTTTCCGTTCAACTAGCGATCCTCTTTCCATGAACTCATCCGATTGCGGAAACCAAACCACTTCTCCCTGCCAGAAATGGCAACCATTTTACGATTCCTTAGGAAATTGGACGTTCTGTTTCAAAATTTAGGGAATAAAAACTCCATTTTTCGCCGATAACAATAACCATCGCAATCGACTTATCTATTCTGTTTTATCACCCTTTTTTATCGTTTCGATGCCGTCCGTTGTAACCCCACAGGCCAAGAACGCTTCTTGTTCTCTCAAGAGAACCAAAGGACCCCCCATATTCTGAAATACCTTTCGAATGGCTATTAACCGAGAGATTACCTTGGGCCAATAACTGGAACGGTTTACGTCATTCCGTACTTTGATATAGAGCAAGACCCTACGGTCATACCGATCTCTTTTACGTTCCGTATTCAGATGTACATTCAACGTGGACAAATAAGAATGCTGCGTATCATGAAGTCTCACAGAATCCGTTGTTCACTACCATTTCTGCTAGTCTGTTTCACCTCTCTAAGCGTGTCCACAGCAGCCTCAGACTCACAACCAATCCAACAACAGCAGAACGAGACACCACCGTCAGGGCTCGAAGGAATCCTCGCAAACGTTCCGCCTGAATGGATTATTTCATTTTCACTCCCGTCACTCCCCCATTCGAAGGAATCCATTCTTAACATACCTTTAGTCCTTGAAATCATTAATGATTTCAAGACATTACATGATGGTTCTGTAGTTGCCAATCAAGGCACATTCGCTATCTCAAAACAACGAGATATCCTTCACCGAATCTTACAGTCCTCCAGGCAGCTTCGTACAACCCGCCATGATTTTCTATCAGAAGAGAATGAGTGGATTCTGAAAAGGATCACTCAACGGATAGAGCAACGAGTCGCGATGCTTATCATTACTCTCGATGCACTGTCCTCCCCTTCTTCGAATTCAAAGCTCACAGAAAACTTGTCAGAACGACATTCCCAACTGGGAAAGTCCGTAAAAGCACTCGATCAACTACTCGCTCGCTGGTCGACAGGTGATGACTGGCGTCGATTCCTTAAATTCAATTCTCTTAAAAAACTTACACTCCCTGTTGAAGATCTCGCAGAACATTCCACAGGTGTCCAAGAAGCACTGGAACGATTTGACGAGACAAAACTTGATGCCCCTTACCGAGTAGCTTTCAAAAAACCTGAATTCAAACAGGTCACTCATGCACTGCGTAAATATGCAACACTCCTGCAATATAATGGGGTCAAGCCCGGTTCCCTTCAACGTTCTCTCCTGTCTTTCTGGCAAGCATGGGATGCGCATCAATTACTTCATTCTTCTGACAGTGCGCACAACTTGAAATATGCAGAACAGCAGCTTGCCACTCAGGGGATTTATGGACAAGCAGCATCGAAGCAGCTCCAGCAGGCGTATCGCTCAGAAAATATCTCGATTCTGGCATCCCGGAAATTAATCGAAATATTTCTTCCAGACACGCAGATTGTTCGCGGACCTATCCGTACAACAAAAGGTAAAACAACCGTAACCGGAGAACAAATAACACACGCAACTCCAGGCGTCCGTTTTCATTCAACGGAACCAGGCTCGTTTTCAATCGACCTTAAGGGAAATGTCGAAACACGGATACTCGCATCGCAAAAACAGGCCGACGTTGAAGCAACCATACAAGGATCCTTCTTAGCCAGTCGTCGAGTTACCATAACTGAAGCCGGCCTCCAAGCAGCAGAAGCAACCATTGATATCAACGCCAAAAGTACGCTACGAAAAACAAAATTTCGAGGTGTACTGTTGAAAAGAGCCGCCAGAAGACGGGCTCAACGTGAACTCCAAGAATCCGTACCTGAAACGGAAAACCGAATTTCACTAGAGGTACTGGAACGTTTCAATCCAGAGGTAGACAATTTTGTTGATTCTGCTAACTCCTTACTGAAAAGGTTTCGAGACCAGCGCACGGATTCCAGCACATCCATTCAAGTTTCCACCCAATCAACCGAACAATTACTGGCATTCAACATTACCGTAGCAGATGAAACACAGCTCGCTTCGACATCACCTCCTCTACCGATCTCACCTGATGCGTTGGCAACGCTGCAGATTCACCAGAGTGTTCTGACTAACATTTTCGCTGGGTTTGGAGGAAAAACCTACAACAGACAGGACCTTCAGGCCATACTGGCAAAGACGATTACTCTCTTTTCAAACTCTGATGAAGCCCCCGCTCCACCGATAGTGGATCCTCATTCGATGGAAATCACGTTCTCTGACACCATGCCGATCCAAGCAAACTTTAAATCCGGCAAGGCAACCTTACATATCAGGGCGAGCGCTATCAGAGGAACATCCGTGAATCTCGGAAGTCACTCCATTCTCGTACACTACCATCCTCAACTGAATCCACAAACTATCGTCTTGGTCCGTGACGGTGACATTCAGATCCAGCACGACACACACGACCCGAATGACCTGTGCAACAAGGTGGCCCTGGAAAAAGTACAACAACGACTGTCAGACGTTTTTCGGCAACGCCTGGAAGTACCTCGATCAATACCTCTTTCAAGTGATCCGAAACGTCAAGATCGCAAACTATTTGTTTCTAGTTTGATGATTGCAGATGGCTGGATCGGCATCTCTCTTGGCCAATAGATTCACGCTCCATTGATCTCTTATGCTGTTCTACAAATCACAAAATGGAAAACGGATTCTGAGACATCTCATTGCCCTTGCCGTGATTGGGTACGGAAGCGTATTCGCTCATGATGAAACGACCCGTGTGCTGGAAGGATTTGAACAACGATCGCTCTCTAAGCGATGGGGCATCGCCGGCAAACTGAATGTTTCCCGTGTCTCCAACCAGGACACGGATTTCCCACTGCAATTAAGACGCAATCGGTATGCCGCACGTATCCAGACAGAAGGGAAATCCGGATTCTACACCACCACATTGCGCTTACCTCGAAAATGGCAAGACGTTAATGAAATATCCTTTTGGGCTTTCCGCGACCCTAGAAATAGGACCACCGATAGCATTCCTACACTTGAAATACGATTTCTCGAATCAGATGGTCTTGCCCAGTTCTGGAAACGTTTCAAAATCGAGCACATAGGATGGAAACAGTATCGCACCACTTTGCGTTGGATGCGCAGGGGTAATAAACGTATTCCAAAATGGAGTCAGATCAATCGAATCGCATTTTGGTTCCGAGATCCCACAGATATCCTCATTGATGAAATAAATGTCGAGAGCACATCAAAAAAACAACAGAATGAGCTGAAACTGACAGAACTCATTAGCACTGCGTTTCCGGAACAATCACGATTTGCAATACGCTTAGAACCGTCTCCAGACAAACAGCCTCGCCGCAGTCGACTCCGCCATTTAATTGTGACAGACAGTCCTCTTCTGAATGTCAAACAACTCTCTGAACATTTAGAAGAAACTCATCAATTTTTCCATCGCCAATTACCTTTTTTGCCTCGGGCAATCTCACCGGTAATGCTGATTATCTTCTCTAATGAAGAGGATTATCGCACCTTTCCACATCGCCTTGCAGCTAAACTCAACAGTGACGGAACCACTCCTAAAGCCGCCGGATTTACAATCCACGGAATCGCAACTTCCTTTTGGAGTGAAAAGTTTGGAACTCTCCGGCCTGTGTACACGCACGAATACGTCCATGCCCTTATCACAAAAACACTTTTTCTTCCCAGTCAGGGAAGCTGGTTGCACGAAGGACTCGCCAGTCATGTGCAAATACATTTTCATCCCCAACCAAATCTACGTGATATCGTTTCCGAAGGGATTGCGCATCCAAGGTTACATCTCCCGTTACAAGAACTCTGTAATGGCAAACGCATCTCTGTTAATCGCTACTGGCAGGCCCTAACCGTTGTTGAAACCTTGCTTTCCGTTGATCGTTACCGACAAAATCTGCCGCGTCTTTTACACGCTTTTCAGCAATCCGGATCAGCCGATCTTACCTCACAACTCGAATTAGCCTTTCCAGTGTCCTTGGAAAACTTTACGGATACCTGGTATCGCTTTTGTCGCAAACATTACCCCAGGACAAATACCATGCTACCGTCCATTCCAGGCAGTCCCCTGGGGCACCTGTCCCCGCACCCACCAAGCAACGTTCCATCCCAGGGGCTCTCACCGATGTTGCTTGTTCACGACAGTTCTCTCTCTGATGTTGGCATCCTGTCAAACAGGTAATGCAACACAAACCCTGTGATGTCAAATTCCTCCTCCTAACGCTTAAACATCAAGCATTGAATATATCTTTCCGCTAGGATATGTGGCGATTATTAAGATACTTAAGCTCTTTTCTTCGGAGTATCAACAAGCCATGCCTTTGCATCGATTCTTTCCGATTCAATCACTTTTTTTGACAGGAATACTTGTAATCACACTCTTGTCCAGAGCATCTAATGCACAGGTTTCTGTGGAAAAGGAAGCCTACAGTCCGATTATTTCCCTGGCTTCGGACGAAGCTCGTTTGGCCATGAAACGTTTCCAGTTACCTGACGGCTTTCAGATAGATCTCTTTGCAGCGGAACCCCTCCTTGCAAATCCCGTCACCTTTACCCTTGATTACCAGGGACGCATGTATGTAGCAGAAACCTTCAGACACAGTACCGGTGTGGCCGACACTCGAAATCACATGTATTGGCTGGATGACGATCTTGCCGCACGGACTGTCTCCGATCGTATTGCCATGTTCGAAAAATATCTCGGTCAGGACGGAGTTGCTCAATGGCGACAAGAACACGAGCGCATACGAATGCTGATGGATGTAGATGGTGATGGTCAGGCCGACACTTCAACGGTTTTTGCCGATGGATTCAACAGCCTGGCCTCAGGCATCGGGGCAGGTCTGCTCGTTCGAGACCATAAGGTTTGGTATGCCTGCATTCCTCATTTATGGCAACTTCACGACAAAGACCGAGATGGCAAAGCCGAAAGCCGTCAAGCGCTTCATTATGGATATGGAGTACATGTTGGCTACTTGGGACACGATTTGCATGGTCTGTGTCTGGGTCCTGACGGGAAATTGTATTTCAGCATTGGTGACCGCGGGTTATCCGTAAAAACTCCAAACATCCGAATTGACCACCCAGACAGCGGGGCCATCTTACGATGTAACCTCGATGGTTCTAACCTGGAACTGTATGCCACCGGTCTGAGAAACCCACAGGAACTCGCCTTTGACAAC
>CAXEIY010000193.1:0-34004 GCA_963996245.1 uncultured Planctomycetia bacterium
AAACGACAATGGCAAGCCTTCCACAGTCCAAAGAATCTGGCCATGTCGGTAGCGATCGAGGCAGCCGAATTGATGGAACATTTTCAATGGATTGATACGGACGTTTCCCGAGACATTTGTAAAGATCCGAAAAAATTACAGGAGATTTCTCATGAACTCGCAGATGTTGTCTGTTATGCCCTAGCACTAGCCAATACGTTGAAAATAGATCTTTCTGAAACCGTACTGAAAAAACTGGAACTCAACAAACAGAAGTATCCAGCGGACAAGTTTCTAGGTCGTTTTGAGTAATCTTATCGCACCCGTTCCGTTTTGGATCTCTTACACGTATCTGGATTGTATGCAACCCGTTCACGGACCAATCCCACTGACACCTATAAATTTGTCAACTGGATGGATCACGGACAGACCGTCAACACCGATGACAGCAAAAAGGTGAGGGACCGATTCTTATGAGACTCCTGTTCTCTGCGTAGAAAATTTCCGATCTCCAATGATTAGACCGGTTCCTTCAATTATTCACTCGACTATGCTTCCTGAAAACCTATCGGAAGCGGAACGTCATAGCGAATTCCAGATGACCCAAACACACCATTCCTGTTTACTGAAAATGTAACACCGCTTTGCGCTCTCCGCTCAAAGAAGATAACTCCAAACGCGGGGGACGCGAGATTGGTATGCCCACGAACACTGGCTTATCCGTTCATAAATCGGTCCTTCCGAACATCCGTCCTCCTCTTGGTATGCCGCCTTTGGGCCATGGTGAATTATCTTCCTCGAAACCTTAATCGCGAATTTTTTGGGAACTCAACCAGACAAATTCACGAAACAAGGGTAGTTATGCCGATTATCACGATATTAATAATTCGCCGCGTTATAACGGCAAATTAACCTACCCTACCGCAACACGCTGGCAAAGAAGAGACGGTTTCATTCCCATACCTTTCGATTTGATCCGGTTTCTGTATTTATATTTATTGGTGTGCGCCTTTCTAGTCCAAACTGTCGGTAAGGCAGCTGCGCAGGACGGTTCGCATCAACGGCCGGCTGATACGCCCAATCAACAGCGAACCGACACGCTCTCCGCACTTGCACGAGAAGGTCTCTCTGCCCAGAGTTGGCAGAAAATTACTCCACTGATTACCCAGGGTTCGCTCTTTCAGCCTCTCTCAACGGAAGTCATTCGATGCGACCCTAAACTGTACGAATTTCTCCTGGACCATCCAGATGTGACGGTATCGATGTGGAAGGCGATGGGAATTTCCCGCATTGAAATGGTGCGTGTGCAGGACAACATTTATCAAATCAGAACACCTAGTGGCCTGCAGGGTGTTGTGACGTTCCTGTTACGAGGTCCAAACTCCCGGATCATTCTTTTTGAAGGACACTTCCGGGACCCTTTAACCGGTCGCAAGGTCCTGTCCCAGGCGCTGCTCTACCTTCGTTGCACTTACCTGCTTGAATCTGACCAGGAATACTACGTGGTGCACCACTTGGACATATTCGTAAAACTGGCCTCGAAAAGAACTTCATTATTCATGAAGCTCCTGAGTCCGTTTACTCTGTCACAAAGTAAGCAAAACTTCCTGCAAATCAGTAACTTTCTCACAGCGCTGTACACAGCAGCTGCCGAACGCCCAGATTCTATGGCAACACTGATAAATCGTCTCGAGGGAATCCAGGCACAAGATCGCTATCAATTACACGATACGGTGAAGCACCTGTTCTCCCGTGAACAAAAGCGGGAAAGAATTGGACGCGCCAGCGTTTCCTTCCCACCTTGATCCGGTTTAATGACCGACTTATACCACACTTCTCACGGTCTTCGGATTTTGCTCCAAAGAGACTTTTACCCCTCGTCTGCAATGCAAGAATTCCTGACGACCATTAAGCCGCAAACTCTCTATTTCGAGTTTCCTTATGCGGACCATGGTCATTACGATCAAGTGGGTGCCACAACGGCAACCCTATCGCATTTCTTTCACGAAGCACTTCAATTTTTTCAGGTGATCCGGGATACGATTCAGTTGGTTTCTTAGGATCAATGGGACGCGAAACATCAACACTCTGAAATTTTGCGCGCTTACGCAAGTTCATCTAATTACCTCCAAGGAAGTTTACGTCCGCGCAACCGCACGGATCATTACCAAACATGGTGGGGTCGAGGCAACAGGTGGGATTCTTTGGGAATGCCTGACTGCGGGGGGCTGTGAACAGGGACACATTTAATTCGGTCCCCTGCTCCAATCTGGCCGTATTTACACTCGCCTACCTTACTACTTTCTATCCAACAATAACTCTTAGGATTAATGTACACCCGATAACCGAAAAGTCAACTTTTTAGAAAAAATAATTTTCCCAGCCGCCCATAGAACCGTTAACCAAGACCATTGAGCCTATTATCAATTTGCTGCACTTAAAATAGCTCCACCTGACCAAAGATCGTTCCACACACTCGCCGGGAACGCGACATACAAGTTAGTCGATCCATACTAGCCGTCAGGTAACAGCTGGATTACCATATGGCGTCACTGATTCTCGTAACAAACAGAAAGTAAGGTTATGGACCACGAAAAGACTACCTCCCGTAAATGGTACCAGGCAGTTGGCCCCGGGATCATCACAGCATGTGTTGTCATTGGCCCGGGAAGCATTCTTTCGAGTTCAAAAGTAGGGGCCACCCAAGGTTTTGATATGCTTTGGCTGATCTTCGTATCATGCATTTTCATGATGTTCTTTATGACTATGGGGGCCAAACTCGGAGTCGTCCTGACAAAATCAGTTGGAGATACGGTTACCGAACAGGCTGGTCGCTGGTTGGCGGTGGCTATCGGCGTCGGTGTATTTTTCATTTCCGCTGCCTATCAATTTGGTAACAACCTTGGAGTCCATAGCGCTTTCAGGTCACTCGGAGTTTCAGCCGGTCTTTCAATCGTTCTGGTAATACTCTTCAACGCCCTGTCTGTATCGTTCTTGTACCTGTTCAAAAACATGTACAAGGCGCTTGAAAAGATCATGATGGGATTTGTTGGCCTACTACTTTTCTGTTTTGCCATCAATCTATTTAATGTCAAACCCGATTTAGGTGACCTGTTTTCGGGTTTTGTCCCTCAATCAGGTGCATTTGGAGATATCAGCGTACTTGCGTTGGTAGGAACCACTTTCGTAATTTCCGCAGCTTATTTCCAGGCTTACCTCGCCCAACAGAAAGGCTGGTCCAAAAAAGACCTCAAAGATGGCCTTCTCGATGCTCGGGTAGGAACATCCATCATGTTCTGTATCACGATTATGCTGATTTGCACTGCTGCTGCACAACTGAGAGGAAAGGATATAGCCAGCGCCGAGGACGTCGCAGCCGGTCTCAACGAGACCCTCGGTGAAAGCGCCAATCTCTTATTTTGTATTGGTCTTTTTAGTGCCGCCTATTCCTCTTTCCTTGTAAATTCCATGATTGCCGGATTCATCCTTTCAGACGGACTCGGCCTCGGAAGCAAACCATCTGATGCTGCGCCCAAGCACCTGACAACCGTTGTCCTTCTTACCGGAATGATCGTCGCCCTGAGTGTGGTTCAATTCGGGTTTAAACCGGTAAACCTAATCGTTATGGCACAGGCAGTGACCGTTGTTTTTGCACCGCTACTCGGAATTGTTCTACTCTGGCTTACCAACAATCGTGCGGTAATGGGTGAAGATCGAAACGGGGTCGCAACGAACATCTTTGCCAGTCTTGGCTGTCTGTTATTGATCGCCATCAGCTACTATATGGTCGTTGAGAAAATACCGGCAAGCCTCGGTTACCGCAGCAAAGCAGAAATCCACATCGAACAGAAACCATCTGGCGACAACAAACCTGACGCCTTGACACAAGCCTCTAATTACGATGACTGAATATTCCATCGAACAGAAAATTCTGCAGCTATCACAAGACCTGCTCGACGCGATCGATCAGGGTAACTGGGAACGTTACAGCCAATTATGCGCATCATCACTATCCGCATTTGAACCCGAAGCGGTAGGGACCATGGTGGAAGGACTGTCCTTCCATAAAACGTATTTTTCCAGTCCCGCTACTCCGAAACAGCAGCATTCAACGATCTGTTCTCCGCACATTCGCCATCTTGGTGAAACCATTGTTGTCAGTTACATTCGCCTTATTCAGATCCTTTCCGAAACCGGTCAGCACATTTCCACGGCTTTCGAAGAAACCAGAATATGGCATCGCATCTCGGGCAAATGGATCCATGTTCATTTCCACCGATCGCGCTCCGGCCAGCACAATCTGTAATCTTCATGCGGTGTTGATTCCAGACAAGCCACAGGCATAAGGTGTCCAAGTATTTTCAACCTTCAGTAATCCCCCAGCATCCCCTGACTTGCTACATCCATGTACACTAGAATGTAAGGGCCCCTTCAAAACCGTAAGCAGTTCCCGTATTTCAGCCACATGATCACTTCTGATTTCTGAACCGGCCTCAAGTTTTTGCTGGAGTCAAGCAAATGCCCAAAACGACTGGACTTATAGCCTTTGGCATCTTGTTGGCAGCCGCCCTGTTTCTTGGCTTTTTCAGATATTTTCGATTCGATACACAAACGATGTCGGAAAACGAACATATGGTGGCTCGACTACACCAAATAGCAAATACGCGTCAACCCTCCATTAACAGTTACCTTAACGACGAACGTGCGCAACGCATCCGCATACAACTCGAAAAACAAACGCAAACATCACAACCAGAACTGAGACTGATGTACGCACGTGAGCTTTTGCGTAGCGGAAAAACGCTGGCGGCACTAGACGAATTGCAGAACACACAAAGCCATCTGATATCGATGGGCAGTAGAATGGATCCAGAACTGATGACGGTCCTGCGCGAACTCGCTGCAGTTTCCTATCTAAGGCTGGGTGAACAGGAAAATTGCATTCTCCATCATGGTATCGATTCGTGCCTTTTTCCTATCAAAGGATCAGGACTGCATACCCAAACGCGTGGAGCACGAGGAGCCGTTGACGTATTATCCGTTCTGTTGAAACAAGATCCCGAAAGTCTGAGTTATCGTTGGTTGCTCAATCTGGCTTACATGACACTTGGTGAACATCCTGAGGGCGTACCGGAGTCATGGCTAATCGACCAGAGCGCCTTTTCTTCTGAAGCGACTATCCCAAGGTTTCTCGACATTGCTCCCCAATCAAAACTGGACACAATGGGCCTGTGTGGAGGTTGTGTCATGGAGGATTTTGACGGAGACGGATATCTCGATATTCTTGTTTCTTCCTGGAATCTGAATGATCCTCTCCAATTGTTCCACAATAACGGCGACGGCACCTTTCGTGACGATTCTGAAACTTCGGGGATTGCCGGACTCGGTGGCGCGCTCAATATGATTCATGCAGATTACAACAATGATGGACATCCTGATGTTCTGGTTCTGCGTGGTGCCTGGATGGGAAAAGATGGTCACCATCCTAATTCTCTGTTGCATAACAATGGGGATGGTACTTTCCGGGATGTTACTGAATCATCCGGTCTGCTCAGCTTTCATCCAACACAAACCGCATCGTGGGGTGATTACAATAATGACGGATGGCTCGATCTTTTTATTGGAAATGAATCTTCTGAAAACGACAATCACCCATGTGAACTTTATCACAACAATGGGGACGGCACGTTTACAGAATGCGCGAATGAACTAGGCCTGAATGTCCGTGCCTTTGTAAAGGCAGCTGTCTGGGGCGATTACAATAACGATCGTCGGGAAGATCTTTTTCTGTCATGCTACGGTGAGCCCAATTTATTGTTCAGAAACGAAGGACCTTCTATTTCCTCCCATCCCGATTTGGATCAACATCCCGAAACAGTCCCTCGCTGGTCCTTCCAGGAGGTGGGCGCCCAAGCCGGTATCACAGAACCTCTTTTCAGTTTTCCAGCCTGGTTCTGGGATTATGACAACGACGGCTGGCAGGACCTGTTTGTTGCATCCTACTCTTGGGAATCAGAGGCCGACGCTGCCGCTGACTATCTTGGACTTCCCCATCAAGCGGAACTTCCTCGTGTCTATCGAAACAATCAGGATGGCACTTTTTCCAATGTTACTTCCAAAACACGTCTTGACCGTGTATTGATGGCAATGGGATGCAATTTTGGAGACCTCGATAATGACGGTTTTCTGGATTGTTATATCGGAACAGGTGAACCGGATTTGAGAGCGCTGGTGCCGAACCGAATGTTTCGAAACAATCGAGGTGAATTTTTCCAGGATGTAACGACATCGGGAGGATTCGGTCATCTCCAAAAAGGGCATGGTGTTGCTTTCGGTGACATTGACAACGACGGTGACCAGGACATCTATGCAGTCATGGGAGGTGCCTACAGCGGAGATCGTTTTCAAAATGTGCTGTTTGAGAATCCCGGAAACGACAACCACTGGATTACCCTTAGGCTACAAGGCAAATCCTCCAACCGTTTTGGTATCGGTGCACGGATTCGAATTTGTGTCGTACAGGATAATCAGAGCCGGGATATTCATCACCGAGTGGACACAGGTGGAAGCTTCGGATCATCAAGCTTGCAGCAGGAAATCGGATTGGGGAATGCCGATCACATCGATTTCATAGAAATAACATGGCCCTGCAGCGATCAGAAACAAATCGTTAGAAAGGTTGAAATGGATCGAGTCCTGCATGTCACCGAATCGTTCTGACTCAACTTTACTCATGAGCAGAAATTGCACGGGAAGTTCCCGATATGATGAGGTTCTCACGCCTTTTTAACACCGATTTCAGGGTAGCTCCTCAGAAAGGATAAGCGCCAACGTAGCCCAACTCGTCGCCACAAACGAAATAAACTGGCTCTTATTGCCCGGATCTCCGTTATCAAAAAAGGTCTGAACAGGACGACTGCGAGTTATCACAATCCATGCCCCACTCTTGTCCTGTGTATCTAACAAAAAGCGAATACCTCGTTTAAAAGATGTTTCTCTAACAGGATAACCCGTCATGGCAAGGGTAGCTAAAGCCTGCCCCGTAGCGTAAGCATCGGCTGACATCCCTTCGCGTTGCGCAAAACCGCCATTCTCTAACTGCTTCTGTAACAGATCATCTCGGTAGATTTTAAGTGCATCAGAACTAAGTCCGGCAGCATGAAGGCCCCACAATCGGAAGGTTCGATCCTCGTTATCTTTGGGGAATGTGGTCATCAGCCATGCCGTGGCCTGCCTCACCATCTTCGATGTCAGCCCTTTATCCGCACTCGTACGAGATGGGGCTAATAGAACCGACTGGCTGTATTGTTGTAATCCGTCTATGGCCAGTGCGGTAGCCGTAAACGCACTGTTTTCAAACGGTGGTCGATTGGCAGAAGCAACCCAGTGTCCCTGTTTTTGTCTCACACGAAGAAAGGTGATTAATGCGTCGCTGATCTCGTCTGGGGAAGATTGATTTCTCGATAGACAAAGCAACGCATATCCGGCCGTCACAGAACGGCCAGGAAGGCCTTTGCCTTTCTTCATCTGATCTGTTCTTGATCCCAACCATTGCCTGGTAAACTCGACTTGTTTTTGAATAACTTCCGCACAGACTTCGTAACCGTGAGATTGTGCCACGGTCAGTGTTAAAACAGCCATGGCCTGGTGATGACAAGAAAAACAATCCCGATTTGCTGGGTAACGGGTCGCGCCAGACTCAATGCGATGTAATCCTTTCTGGATAGCCTTACGAAGGTCTGTATCACCGAATGATTCCGATGACACCATCCCGCAAATCATAAACGAAACCACCATTAGGACCTGATGTCGATAACACCTTCGTAAAACTACCGTGATACCCGCTTCCGTTGCCGGTATGGTAAAGTGGCTTGCGTTATCGCCAGATGGCACGGAATCGACAGCTCCTGACATTATGCAATTTCCCTTTTTGAAACGATCACTGCCAATATCCTGAACAAGCCCCGCAAGATTACTTCTCGCGGTAACCAACAGAGAGTAAGATTCTCCCAACAAACTACCATAGACCCAGGAAAGACAACAGGAAGCGTGGTGGTTACAGACACTGTTATGTATCGAAGCATCTAACAACACGTGGACCAAGTCTTCATGTGCACTCTATCCCGGAAGCAGGCAACCATGAAATTACTCATCAACGAAGAGATCCACTCCCAATATATTGAAGAACTCCGCTCACTTTCAACAGACCTCTCCGTCGTATTTATTCCGAACGACCATGATAACCGGGATCCATTTCTGAAAGAAATAACAGACGCGGATGCTCTATACGGATGGATCGACACCGAATCACTTCAGGTAGCAAAGTCACTCAAGTGGATTCAGGCACCGTTGGCAGGACTCGAAAATTATTGTTTTCGAGAATTGATTGACAGTCCTATAACTGTCAGTAACATGCGCGGCATATACAGTGATCATCTTGCCGACCACGCTTTTGGATTTCTCCTGGCGCTTGCCCGTGACCTTCCTAAATTGATGCAGCACCAGGCTGAATGTTGCTGGGCTCCCCATGACAATCTTCAAATGCTACATCTCGGCGATCTTACATTAGGCATCATCGGACTGGGTGGAATCGGCTATGAAGTGGCACGACGCGGTGCTGTCTGCGGAATGAAAATTCTTGCGATTGATCCTCGACGTACAGACAAACCAGAAGAAGTCGATCAACTGTGGCCGACTTCCGAGCTGGATACCCTGTTAGCTGAATCTGACTTTGTGGTTATTTGTGCACCACAAACCCCGGAAACAACCGGCATGATCGGTCTATCACAATTAGAAACCATGAAATCCTCGGCTTATCTCATCAATGTAGGAAGAGGAGTTATCGTACAACTCGAAGCACTGGTCGACGCCCTGAACAATCAACGCATTGCAGGAGCTGCTCTGGATGTATATGAAACAGAACCTTTACCCGAAAACCACCCTTTGTGGAAATGCCCGAACGTGATTCTGACTCCCCACGTTGCAGGAGTGGATCCCCACACGCTGGCACGACGCTTTAAGCTGTTGAAATCCAATGTTCAACGATTCCTGAACGGTGAACAACCCGACAATGTTGTTGACAAAACACAGTGGTTCTAACATTGAAAAGCCCGCAATAGGATCGCAACCATCCTGACCACTCAGGATCGTTTGCGCGGGTCAAAGAAATGCACAGCCTGACCACGTGTAACTTCCGCTGCCTCGAGCATGGTTTCTGCCAGAGTAGGATGGGCATGTATGGTTGCGATCATATCCTCCAGGGTTGCTCCCATTTCGATCGCCAAAGTTGCCTCAGCAAGCAATTCACTTGCACATGGACCCACCATACGTATCCCGAGAATTTCCTCTGTTTCACGGTCACTTATTATTTTTGCGAATCCTTCGTTCTGCAACAACGTCTGGGCACGTGGATTTCCTCGAAACCAAAAACGCCCCGTCTTAACATCCCTGCCAAGTTCCTGAGCCTGATACTCTGAAAGGCCCGAATAGGCAATTTCGGGAGATGAGAAAATAACGGCTGGAATGGTGCGCGGATCAAATATTGCTTCGTGTCCACACAAGACTTCGGCAGCTACCAGCCCCTGACGTCTCGCTTTATGAGCAAGCATCGGTCCGGTTGTACAGTCTCCCACTGCAAAAACATGATCAAGCTGTGTACGACACTGCTGATCAACAGGTATCCGCCCCATGTTGTCCAACTGAAGCCCGATACGATCCAGACCCAGGTTCTCTGTATTAGGTAATCTGCCTACTGCTATTAATACTTTTTTGAAATCGGCAACCCTGGACTGCTGATCTTTACCCATAAGCGTTGCCGTAACTCCATCCTCACGTGATTTCAGTGCCGTCACTTTCGTTTCCAGTAAAACGGTAACTCCGTCCGCTTTCAGTTTCCGTGCAACCACTTCAACTAGATCTCGATCGGTGCCAGGCAACAACTGATCGGTTAGCTCAACGATGGTCACATCACTCCCCATCATGCGAAAACAACCGCCCATCTCAAGGCCGATATATCCTCCACCAACCACTAGAAGCGTTTCGGGAATCTCTTTTAACTGCAACATATCACTTGAAGTCAGTACCTGCCGTCCGTCCGCTACAAAGGGCGTTGGAACAAAGGGCCGAGAACCGGTAGCGAGAATCACGTTCTGAAATTGCACACTTGACACAGCACTCTCTTGCAAAATCAGACGATGGGTATCCGCAAATCGGGCCTTTCCGCGTATCCATCGCACATTACGTCTCTTTGCCAGACCCTCAATTCCTTTGCTCATCTGCAAAAGTATATTGTCGCGCCACCCGCCAAGCTTCTTCATATCCAGATGTAATCCATCGCAGGTAATTCCCATAGTCTCAGCATCATGCATGCTGTTTAGAAGTTCTGCAGCACTGATCATTGCTTTGGAAGGAACACATCCCTCCAGCAAACAGACTCCACCCAAGTGGTCCCGTGAATCAATCAGAACCACCTGTTTCCCCAAATCGGCAGCGCGAAATGCAGCTGCATAACCTCCCGGTCCGCCACCAATCACCACTACTTCCGCTTCTATCTCTTGATTATCCATCTCGTCCATCGCTAACTTTTCACCTCTTGGGTCTGTCCATTACAACAATTCTGTTTAATTGAGCCACCTACCGCTAGGAACGATTGTCCCATTTCACATCCCCCACACCGGAACCTGCGTTAACAAAACGGGCTAGCACAAACAGCAGGTCACTGAGTCGATTCAGGTAGCGAACCACGAGTTCGGAAACTGCTTCCTCGTGATCAATCAGTTCCACCACACGGCGTTCCGCACGCCTGCAGATCGTTCTTGCAAAGTGCAACTGCGATCCTGGAACACTTCCACCGGGGAGCACAAAATTAACCAACTCCGGCAAAGCAGCCTGATGGCTGTCAATCGCTTCTTCCAATTCTGTTATTTGATGCTCTTTCAGACCATCAAAATGAGGCCCGTCTGAAGTGGGTGATGCCAAGGAAGCACCTACCAGCATGAGCGAATTCTGAATCTGATCAAGTATCGGATCGATGGATATTACTGGCCGGTAAGCGCGAATCACTCCAATCAATGCGTTCAGCTCATCGACTGTACCGTATGCCTCAATACGAATGGAACCTTTACTGAGACGCTGTGCCCCGATAAGGCCCGTTTTCCCGAAATCACCCGTTCGAGTATAGATCTTCATTACTGAGCAAACTCCGGTTAATGTTTTTCCACTTCCGACTAATTCAGTGATTTTCATCAGTGATATCTTGACATACGTTTCAAGACCCATTCAGATACGCCTGCACGAAAACGCCCCGTATCCCATCCAATGCTGATGGATTATGCAGCGAATTGTGTGATTATGCCATACGTTTGTGTTTCGATAACAGCGTCTGTATCCATACACGAAACAGACTGAGATCCGTTCACTTTTTCCCGGATCCATCCGGTAGCAAGATGTAACTGTCGACACACTGCGTGGGCAACACGTGTCAGGGTTACCGGGTTTTGTCCGAACGCAATGGAAAGTAAGGTCATCCAGAATCTGTCGTCCTGTTATGTCGCAATTGTTTCTCAAAGAAGGAATCCTATTTATGAGCGCACTGGTTCAGAACAAGGCCCCGAGTTTCTCCGCTCAGGCCATTATGCCAGATGGCACAGAACAAACAGTCAACTTGTCGGACTATCAGGGACAAGCCGTTGTCCTGTTCTTTTACCCAAAAGATTTTACCTTCGTCTGACCTTCAGAACTAATCGCTTTTGATCACCGGATTGGTGATTTCCAAAAGCGCAATGCCCAAGTTTTGGGCATTTCCATTGACGATACCGAATCCCATTCAAAGTGGCGCCAGACATCCATCCCTGAGGGTGGAATCGGTGAAGTACAGTATCCACTGCTAAGCGATCCTGATCGTGCCATTACAAACCTTTACAACGTGTTACACGAAGAAACCACTTTTGCGTTACGTGGTTCTTTCCTGATTGACAAAGAAGGTACGGTACAGCACCAGGTTGTCAACAACCTGCCACTCGGTCGTGACATCGATGAAATGTTGCGTATCGTAGATGCGTTACAGTTTCATGAGCAACACGGGGAAGTTTGCCCAGCTGGGTGGTCTCCCGGTAAAGCCGGAATGACACCTACTGCCGAGGGAGTGGCTCAATACCTTTCCGACAATGCGGACTCCCTATAACAGCAGGTCGGTAGCCCCTCTGAATAACCAGCACAGAGGGGCTGCTCTGCTTCCATCCCCATAAGAATCGAAAAATACCTTGCCGATCGATTTCAGAACAAAGCTTCCTAACTGTGTTTGAAAGCCGATTTTTTCAATTCACAACCTTTTCCAGTTAAGCCACGGTTACACCTGAAACAACACGCATATTAACACTGCGCCCGACACTGACTCACAAGGCGTTTACTATGTTTTTCAAATGGTTTACTGATCTGTTTCCGCTATCGCAACAACATCTTCGCACACCTTCCGCTATATTCGTACTGCTGATGTTCCTGAACGATCCCTTGTTGAACATTGCCACAGCGGAACAAAAATACACTAACCGTCTGATTAACGAAACCAGCCCTTACCTACTGCTACATGCCCACAATCCGGTCGACTGGTTTCCGTGGGGAGCAGAAGCCTTTGCGAAAGCAAAAACGGAAAACAAACTGGTCTTTCTTTCTATTGGCTACAGTTCCTGCCACTGGTGTCATGTCATGGAACGGGAAGTCTTTGCCGATCCAAAGATTGCATCAATTATGAATCAGCACTTTATCAATATTAAAGTCGACCGAGAGGAGCGTCCGGACATTGATGACGTATACATGACATGCCTCAATGTGTATTACCGTGCCACTGGTTCACCTCAAGGCGGGGGATGGCCCCTGTCACTTTTTCTTACCCCTGACGGAAATCCGGTTGCCGGTGGCACCTACTTCCCTCCCAAAGATCGTCCTGGCATGATGGGATTTCCTCGTATTCTCAACCGACTTAATCAGGCTTGGCGCGACCAGGAACAACAGGTTTTAGATCAGTCCGAACAGCTTGCGGGCGTCGTCAAACGTACCCTTCGGCAAGCACGACCTCTACAGACCATCGCGATCTCGCAAACCCTTGTCCAACAAAGCATCGACCATCTTCTCCAAGAACATGATTCCGCCTACGGAGGCTTTGGATTTGATCCCCAGAACGAGCGACGACCCAAATTTCCGGAACCAACCAACCTGATGCTGCTACTTCATCATTACTCGAGATTTAAGGATGAACCGTCTCTAAAAGCCGCTGAAAAAACACTCCTGGCCATGTCTCAAGGCGGGATACGTGACCATCTCGGAGGAGGTTTTCATCGTTACAGCACGGACCGCTATTGGAAAATACCACACTTTGAAAAAATGCTTTACGACAACGCGCAACTCGCCGATGCATATGTGCAGGCGTACTCCATTACCCGGAAAGATCAATACCGGCATGTAGCAGAAGAAATATTCACGTTTATCGAAAGGGATATGACCCAGCCAGGTGGTGGTTTCTTTTCTGCACTTGATGCCGATACTGAGGAAGAAGAAGGGAAATACTACATCTGGACAGCCGAGGAAATAGAAACGTTCCTGACGCCCAAAGACGCAGCACACTTTAAACGTTTCTATGGATTCCATATGGGCCCTAATTTTGAATCTGTGGCAAACGTACTGGTTACCAACGAATCCTTTCTTGATGTGGCCTCAGAACTCGGAACATCCGAGGAATCGCTGCGACAGCAGATAAAACAGGCACGCACACAACTCCTCAAAATCAGACAGCAGAGGCCCTTACCTCTCCTCGATGACAAGATCCTGACAGCCTGGAACAGTTTAATGATCCGCGCCCTGGCCAATGCCGGTCGAATCCTTAACAACACGCACTACATCGAACAGGCTGTACAAACTGCCGATTTTTTACTTACACGTTTACGCAACGATCAAGGACAGCTATTACGTACTTTTCGAAAAGACCAGGCTAAAATCCCCGCCTACCTGGATGATTACGCATTCTTGATCGAGAGTTTTCTGGCATTACATCTTGCAACCGAAAACAAGAGATGGCTTTCCGAAGCAGTACGCCTTACCGATCAATGCCTGAAAGACTTCAGTGACGAACAACAGGCTGGTCTTTATTTCACCTCAAAGCAACATGAGCAACTACTCGCACGCACCAAAGATCCCTTTGATGGAGTACTTCCCTCTGGCAACAGCGTGATGGCACGTAATCTGATCGTCTTGGCTAAACGGACCGGGAATGAAACTTATCATGAACGTGCGACCAAATTAATTCGTTCCTTTACTCCATTTATGCAACACGCACCTGGCGCCATGACAAACATGGCAATCGCAGTAGACGTGTTACTGAAAAAGGCTCCTTGATTAGAACAGGACCTCCTTTCCACACTTCCCAGCAATGCTGTTTCACAGGTGCATCCAGCTAACCGAACGTATGAATTGTGTTTAACCGCTCTTATTTTCATTATTTACAATACTGAAAACCTTTCGCCTTCTGGATCTGAGCAATGAATCACATGGAAAATATTATCCCTTATCTTGAAACACACGCGGGACGTTTTGAAGAAGAACTGAAAAATCTTCTGCGACTGGCCAGCATCAGTACCGATCCAGAACACCAGAGTGATATCGAACAGGCAGCCCACTTCATACATGATCAATTTGGAAAGATCGGTTTTGCTACCGAAATTATGGCAACTGATGGTCATCCGGTGGTCTATGCAGAATGGCTCCACGCCAACAATCAACCGACCATTCTGGTTTATGGTCACTACGACGTACAACCACCTGATCCGATTGACCTGTGGACAACCCCCCCTTTTGAACCAACAGAACGCAACGGCAATCTGTACGCACGTGGCGCAACCGATGACAAAGGCCAACTGTTCACACACATCAAAGCGGTCGAATCATGGATAAAAACAGAAGGCAGTCTACCGGTAAATATTAAGTTTCTGATTGAAGGAGAAGAAGAAATAGGCAGTCCGAACCTGGCGCCTTTCATCCAGCAACACCGTGAACAACTATCCTGTGACATCGCCGTCATCAGTGACACCAGCCAATTCGCACCTGGGGTTCCCGCTATTACCTACGGACTGCGCGGACTGGCCTACTTTGAACTTTCCCTGGAAGGTCCTCAACAGGATCTTCATTCTGGTGGTTTCGGTGGGACCCTTACAAATCCAGCCAACGCGTTAGCAAAAATTATTTCGGCACTCCACGACGAAAATGGCAGCATCACAATACCTGGATTCTACGATGAGGTTCTTGAACTCAGTAAGGACGAAAGGCAAAAATGGTCGGAACTGCCATTTGATGAAAAAGGATATCAGGATCACATGGGAGTCTCCGAATTATTCGGTGAGAAAGGATTTTCAACCCTTGAACGTAAATGGGGCAGACCCACCTGTGATGTGAACGGCCTCTACAGTGGATATTCCGGAGAAGGTTCCAAGACTATTGTACCAGCTAAAGCAGGCGCAAAAATCAGTTGCCGGCTGGTCCCGCATCAGGATCCGAAAACCATCGCACAGGGCTTCAAACAATTAGTTTCAGAAATTTGCCCTGCGGGTATTCAACTCTCCATCAAGGAATATCATTCCAGTCCCGCAGTGCTGGTACCGGTTGACAGCTCTGCTGTTCAAGCTGCCGCACGTGCAATTGAACAGGGATTTGGAAAATGGCCCGTTTTCATGAGACATGGAGGAACCATACCCGTCGTAACCACTTTTCAGGAAATCCTGAATGTCGACACGCTACTGCTGGGATGGGGATATCCTGATGACAACACACACAGTCCAAATGAAAAATTCTGTCTTGCTTCTTTTCACAATGGCATCCGGGCCAGCGCCAGCCTATGGCAGGAACTGGCAGGTGAAACGTTGTCGTGATTAGGCCAACCATCAAACACAGAGATCGTGACTTGTGTCGGAAAGTGAATACGCAGCTATCCCTATTCCTCTTTTCCTTGAAAACTGCAACCACTTTCTTTCGAAGAACTTGAATCCGGCATCAGATTGGTTCAAGATTCTCTTGAGTCCTGTGATTCCTGCCATCTTTCATACCATTGATGACCTGCCATGCAACGTGATGCATTCCTTACACTGGCAACCAGAATTTCGTTCACACTCTGTGTGGCGTCATTCGGGCTGCTCTTCTGGAATGCACATCTTTTCCCTTCCCTAGGAACCGACAGTCTTATTTACCATCTGACTATTCCTGCTTTCTGGGCTCAACAGGGATTTTTGTCCACGATCGATCTACCTTTTCATGATTCCGCCGCAGAACACAGTCCTGCGTTAGCTGAATGGATTTACTTTTTTTTACTCCAATGGAACAGAGGAGATTCTCTAGTATGGGGCGTACAGCCCTTCTTTTACCTATTGATGATTCGCTTTTTTTATCTGAGTGCTCGCCTTCTCAACAATCACCGAAACAGCGCTCTGTTAATTGCAGCCTTGTTTCTGTATTTCCCTCCGTTTCTGACTAATGCGCAATATGCCAACAATGATCTGGTTATGACTTGTGGCTGCGCCTGGTTCCTCTATGGAATCCTATACAGCCGTATTCGCCCCCATGCCGGCACACTTCATGCGATCACTGGATTGTGTCTTATGGTAAGTACCAAATATGTTGCGATTATTTATTTACTGGCAGGCCTGCCTCTGCTGTTCTGCGTTTCAAATCGACTACACCTATCAACCTGTTCCCGCAACTCTCTGGTCTTGGCTGGGCTCTTCCTCAGCATCGTCATCTCCCCCCCCCTGTTCTTTTACTTGAAAAATACACTTCTGTGGAACAATCCTATTTACCCGGCTGAAATAGGAATAGGGACCTGGTCGATTGGACAATTTCTTTACAATCCTGCCGCACTGATCAGCCACAGCTGGTCTGCCGAAAACCTGTCTCGCATGCTGTTGCATGCACCCGAAATGGAATTCGGAATGCATGGAAGTGTAGGATGTCTGTTATGGCTGGGTTGGGTCGGCACGCTAATCTCCTGGGTTCTCGCCAGACACAAGAAGTCCTGGATATCATATTATGTAACTGCCGTCTTTCCCTTGCTGTCCATTATTCTGTTTTTTTGGAAGACGCCCTTCTGGAGCGAACACCGTCTGTTATTTCCCGTGTATTACGGATTGTGTCTGGGTGTTGCGTTAACCATCGGTAATGTTTCTCGCAAGCAGACTTTCATTGCGCGATCGGGTGTATCCTGGATTCTGCTCCTTGTCATACTCATCGTCTTTATTTCGACCTTCCATGTTCGAATGAACCGGTCCTTTCTAGCTGGACAATTGATCAATGAGTCTCCCGAAGCTATTCGCAATGCACGATATGCTTCGAGTTACCCTGGACTCGCTGACGCGTGGAATCTGATTCAGGAACAAACCGCTGACAATCCTGGTGTGATTGCCTATTCAGGATCAGCCGTCATCTTTCCTCTATTCGGAAACGAGCTTCAAAATTCCGTCCACTATATCCCCATCTCTGAAAATGACTTTCCCCAACAAATCCATCTCACCAGAGGTGATAACCTCTATGAAAAACTTGCCACCACACGGCGAAATTCATTCGACAGGGACTATTGGATCGGCCAACTCAAGATACAACGTGTCACGCACCTGATCCTGGTTGATGACCCGAAACGAGGTGGCGTCGCGGCAGAACATCAAATGATCCAGAGTGCCCCCGAGCATTTCCACTTACTTTATGAACAAAAGAACGTTCGTGTTTATCAAGTGCTGGCTACCTCATTCGGATCCTGACAAGGCTGTCCATCTTTTTGCAATGCGTCCAGGCTCCATGACGATCGCAATCCATCCCACTTTACTCTCCGGAAAGTGATCCAGGTTATGACAGCGGCTCGAACTGTATAGTTATTCTTACACACTACCTCATAACCTTCAGGTAGGATTGTGCACCGGCCATAACATATCCTTCGGCACCACCACAACCGATTGCACGATATCCCTTACTGGCAGCACGGGCAGCATCCTCCGGGCTCTGGGCAGGCCAGCCAACCGCAATGTTGTATTGAATACCTACTTCCAGTACGCGTTGCGAGGCTTCTACCACCTTGGGATGAGTCAATTGACCAGGCACACCATAACTTGCTGCCAGGTCACCGGTCCCAACCCAGAGCACATCGAGCCCTTCCTGTGCGATGGCTTCGATGTTGTCTATCGCTTCTGGATCTTCAATCATAGCCAACAGTAACACCTGATCATTAATGGTCTGATAGTACTCTTCATTCCCAACAACTCCCCATTGTTTGCTTCGTCCCGGACCTACCCCCCGGGTACCTTGCGGTGCATACAGTGATCCCTGCTTGAAACGGCGTGCGTCTTCTGCAGTGCAGCAATGCGGAATCAATATCCCCTGTGCACCAAGATCCAGAGAACGCATGATCATCTCTGGCTCATTTTTCAAAACCCGAACTACCGGGACGGTGTCGGATGCATGTGCAGCCAGTATCATTCGCTCCATGTCGCTCCAGCCGATGGAACCGTGTTCCCCATCGATCAGAACAAAGTCAAATCCGGCATATCCCAATATTTCGACCAATGATGGTTCGGGAAGCCTGACAGCTGTACTTACCAAACAACCTCCTTGGCGGATTATGTCCTTCGCGCGATTCGGTCTCACCGGCATTTCACTCTCCCATTAAAATTTCCATATACCTGTTACCTGCGACGTAGCATATCGATATCTGATAGTTGCTTCAAACCTGTAACACATCGATTTCAATCCGGTTCCCTTGCCCGCTTACCACTGTGCCCAATAAAATACAACGCTGGAAATAATTATCCCATTAATTTCGGAAATCAAGTATGAGCAGAGACCTGATTCTCGGCACTGCAGGCCATATTGACCATGGTAAGACGGCCCTAGTCCACGCTCTGACAGGCGTGAATACGGATCGGCTTCCTGCAGAAAAGCAACGAGGGATTACTATCGATATTGGTTTTGCGTCACTGGAACTCGGTAACTTTCACATCGGTATTGTCGATGTCCCTGGACATGAACGATTTGTAAAAAACATGCTTGCTGGCGCAACCGGTATTGATCTGGCACTGTTAGTCGTAGCGGCAGATGACTCCGTTATGCCACAAACACGGGAGCACCTATCGATACTTGAATTACTTCAATTAGACACCGGTATCATTGCCATCACAAAAAGCGACCTGGTAGCAGAAGACTGGCTCGATCTTGTTGAAGAAGAAGTTCGCGAGTTAGTCAAATTTTCTTTTCTGAACGACGCCCCTATCATTCGTACCTCTGCAACTACTGGTAGAGGCCTCGACACACTTCGGGAAGTCATTGAACAAACTTGCCACACCCAAACCGGACAACCACCTAGTGATCTTTTCCGCATGTCGGTCGATCGATCATTTGCGGTTGAAGGACATGGGACCGTCGTGACCGGATCCATCGCCTCGGGCAGCGTTGAGCTCGATGACAAAATCGAAGTCCAGCCGATGGGGCAGATCTGCCGAGTACGCAGTATTCATAATCACGACCAGCCTGCAAACCGTATTAGTCGAGGACAACGTGCCGCCATAAATCTCGGTGGCGTTCACCATCGTGAAATATCACGAGGACAGGAACTAGCCGCTGTCAACTACTTACAACCATCGACACTTATTACAACAAGACTGAGCATTCTGGAAGAAAGCCCGTGGGCTCTCAAACATCGATCTACCGTCCGGTTACATATCGGCACAGCTGAAGTTCTTTCACGAACGCACCTACTGTCTCATGACTCATTGATACCCACCGAGACCGGGTTTGCCCAATTTTTTCTAAGCGAACCGGTCTCGGCTATATGGAATCAACCCTTTGTAATACGATCAGAATCACCGGTCATCACCATCGGCGGGGGACAGGTGATCCAACCAGTCACATCACGATTACGTCGCCAACAATCGAACGTGATTAAACGGCTCGATAAACTGATTTCCGGAACCCCCTTCGAACGGGTGTCCGAGCTTATCTATTTCTACGACAGCAAGAGCTGGTCCAACAGAGATCTCTGCCGTGACGCCGGGCTATCCACCCTGGAGGCCGACACGTTAATACCAGAGCTGATCCAGTCTGGAATAGTGATTGAACTTCCCGTAAGTCCTCAACGTACGCTGCGAATCCACCAACATCGACTGGAAGAGTACTGTGAGAAATTCAAAAACACTTTAACCGTTTTGCACGAGGAGACTCCTCTTCAAAAAAAGGTATTACGGCATAAGTTAATCAGTCGGTTCGGGTACATGAAAGACGACCCTTTTGTTCAAACCCTTATTGGTTTCTTGATTACTTCGAAACAAATCAGCGGAAATGACCACGAGATTGCCCTGAAAGGGCACGGTCCCAAACTGTCCAATGCTGAACACAAGATACTGCAATACATTCTGGAACGATTCCAGCAAGATTCCTTTCAACCACCAGGTGTTGAAGAAATTCAACAAAACGCAGAATCCCGTGCCTCTGCAGTTCCCGAACTGGTTAAGTTATGTGTCGGACAGGGCGAACTGGTAGATATTGGACAAGGGGTCTTACTACACACACAATGGGAAAAGGAGCTCCGCAGTCGGATTAAAAAAGAACTGCTTGATCGTGAAAAAATGAGCGTTGCTGAAATTCGTGATCTTCTGGGAACAACCCGTAAATTCGCTATTCCAATATGCGAATACCTCGACCGGATAGAACTGACAAAACGTGATGGAGACTTTCGGATCCTGGCATCTTCACAATAAACGACATTCGTGAAGACATGGATTAATAAGGTCTCTTCGCGTACTCTAAATGGAGTATGCCTGTACCGGATACTGTCTTCATGGCTTATCGGATCGGACCGAAATGAACGACCATCCTTTTCGTGACTTGCCCTCGGTAAACGAGTTACTGAACAGCGAAAAACTTGCTCCTCTTTTCGAACACCTTTCAAGACAATTGGTTATTCAGGGGGTCCGTGAAACGCTGGACGACATCCGCAACCGATACAGCCATTCCGGCCAAATCGACACGATCCCCTCCCTGGATAGACTGGTTCAACAAATTCATGACCGATTTATGCGTGAGGATCGTAAACAGCTCGTACCCGTTATCAATGCAACCGGAATTCTACTTCACACTGGACTAGGACGTGCCCCGTTGGCGTCGGAAGCCATAGATGCGATCATGCAAATCACACAGGGCTACAGTAATGTGGAACTGAACTTATCCGATGGCGAACGTTCAAATCGACACCTCTTAGTACGTAAGCTCATTTGCGACATTACAGGGTCAGAAAGTGCGCTTGTCGTTAATAATAATGCCGGAGCTACAGTTGTCGTTTTGTCAGCCTTAGCTAGAAATCGAGGAGTTCTGGTCTCGCGTGGTCAACTCGTAGAAATAGGTGGCAGCTTTCGACTACCGGAAATCATGGAAGTCAGCGGCACTCAGCTCGTCGAGGTCGGTACGACTAACAAAACCCGAATTGGTGATTACCAGTCCGCAATTGACGACCGTATCGCGGCGATCATGCGCATCCATACATCCAACTACCGCGTGGTAGGGTTTACCGAAGAGGCCTCGCTTGAATCGATGGTCTCTTTGGGGAAAAAACACGGTCTGCCGGTAATCGATGACATTGGATCCGGAGCTTTGGTTGATTTTGCTCCTTTTGGATTCGATGAAGAACCTTTGGTTCATAATAGTATCAAACAGGGTGCTGATGTCGTGCTTTTCAGTGGTGACAAGTTACTGGGAGGTCCTCAAGCCGGTATTATAGTAGGGAAAAAAACGATTCTTGATCGCATTGAAAAACATCCACTGATGCGAGCGTTGCGCGTTGACAAAATGACTTTCGCGGCACTGGAAGCTACCCTGAGACTTTATCGAAATCCAAAACAGGCGTGCCAGCATATCCCACTACTGTCGCTACTAACAACCCCCCTTGAATCACTGCATACCCGCGCTCGAACTCTGACCGAACACCTCCAATCACTAGATGGAATCGCTACAGCTGAAACAATCCGATCAAATGGGTTTTTGGGCGGCGGCTCACTGCCAGCCCAGCAATTAACAACCTGGTGCACCACGATGGTTCCCCGTCATCTATCTCTGGAAGCATTCAGCCAACGACTGCGGACAGGATCGCCAGCCGTCGTAGGCCGTATTCAAGATGGTACATTCCTGCTTGACCACCGCACCATCTTTCCACGTCAGGATCGGCAGTTGATAGACCGGATCGATTCGGTACTTTCACCAGGTCCCGAAAAAACATCGTCCCAATAACAGTGCAGTGGAAAAATCCTGTAATCAGAGCCACCGCTACATGGAGCAGTAACCCTTCATAACGGTGAACGTCGACTATCGACAGGAACGCGCCCTTATTTCAATTCACAAAGTCAGAAGCCTAGATAGACAACATGCTTTTCAGTGAAAACCCCGTAGTCCCGATGGCCAGAATAAACAAAATAGCCATGATCAGGTTTTCTCCCAGTCGGTTACGGTACTCTGCACCAATGTAGTCTTTACTGGCCGTAATCCACCATAAACCGCCAGCAAGAAGTGGAACCAGTATTACCTGTGCACTATTGACAACAAGGGTCAACGTAATAAATCCCGGCATTCCCGGGAACGTCCAGACCAGCGGACTGACCAGGCACCACACAGCAATCCAGCGATAAATCGGTGACTCCCGATAATTCGAATCGAACGTTCCGGAAACCGCGCGCATTCTCGCATACGCATGACTACCCAGACACGCCAACCCCAGAGAATGACCTGCCAACGAAGTAAAAATGGCGGCAACGATGCCAAGGTAAAAGAGCGTCCTTCCCTCCGGTCCCAAAACCTCACTCAGCAGGCTTGGCAGGTCATCCATTTGATCAATGGTTTTATCCGGGTAGAGTAACTCCGCACCCAGTGACCATACAGCGAGATTCAGGACAATCATTACAACAATCGCAAGAAAGAAATCGTAAAGTTGAACCCTTCTGTAGCGAGGCCCGTACCACCCCTTCCCTTCTATAAAATAAGGGTACACCAGGTTCATCAACGATCCACCGACCGCTCCTATCATGGCGGTCGCTACCAGTAACGGACCATATCGTCCCGCTTGTCCCGGCATGGTTGGAGATATTAAGCCATGGCCAATCCCACTCCAGTCTGGACCTACCCAAAGCGCCGTTCCCAGAAAGGAAACCGATAACATTCCCAACAGCACTTTAAATATCGTTTCCATACGTTGGTACAACGGCCGAAATACAATGCATACAGCCAGACCATTGCCTAGTAGTGCCCAGCCCCATACGGACCCTCGGCCAGTGATATTTCGACAAGCTTCTCCTAGTCCTACCGTCATGTAAGATCCGTAAAGATGGCCCATAACCACGGCTGCCGCTAACAGCAATGGTCCAAAACCACGGTGCAGGCGGACCAGTCCATCTAAGACTCCTTCCCCATGTTGATTACATAGCTGATACTTTGCTATTAACGAAACAAAGAAGAATCGCATGATTACAGCCAGTACCAGCACCCACATCAGGGAATAGCCGTAGTTCCCGCCAGCAATTCCCATATCAACAATGTCACCCGCTCCAAGCCAGGTAAGAACGACGACAAGTCCGGGCCCAAAGGATCGAAGATATTCGACAAAAGTATGGGGAATCGGTGCCGCATTTTGGTGCTCCGATCCGGAATTCGGTGCATCCATCAGGTCACCACGTTTCGTGGTTCTCCTTCGAGAAAAGCGAGTACATTGCCTACGGCACCTGCGTTCAGAATGTCATTGCCTTCCGGCGTCTGATCAGCATTGTGAGGACACAGAACAACCTGCTGGCATTGTAACAGTGGATGATCGGCAGGTAATGGCTCAACGTCATATACATCTAATCCCGCTCCTGCTAGATGACCGGAATCAAGCGACTCAATCAGTGCATCCGTGTTCACAATGCCGCCACGCGCCGTATTTATCAATATACTTCCGGGTTTCATGATCGAAAATTTTTCATGATTCATTAAATGATGACTCTGATCGGTCAATTTGAGATGAAGGCTGACCACATCACTTGTTTTCAGCAAAGTGTCCATATCAACAAAACGAACTCCCAGTTCCTCGGCACGCTGATCTGTCGGATGAAAAGTCCAGGCAACAACGTCCATTCCAAGAGTACGGCCTAAACTGGCCATAGCGGCTCCGATCGGTCCTGTGCCAACGATACCGAGGGTTTTCCCTCGCAGATAAATGTTATCCATTCTCGTCCATCGACCCGACTTCATCTCTGCCGTCTGAAACGCCATGCGCTTGGCGGTTGCAAGCATCAGTGCAAACGCGTGCTCGGCCACGACAGGAGCGGTCATTCCCGGAATGTTGGAGACTACGATGTTCTGTTCACGTGCCACCTCAAGGTCGATCGCATCGGTCCCTATCCCGCATACAGAAATAAATCGCAGCTTGGGTAACTGTTTCAAAACGGAGCCCGGCCACTGGACCGCTCCACGTGAATTGATCATCAACTCAGCATCGACAGCACGACGAATTTTTTCCTCATCACTATCCGGACGTGAATCATACAACACCACATCGGCTACACTTCGAAGGCTTTCTAGATGTGTCGAACCTTGAAGCTGAGCCGGTTGATCACCGGGTATGACAATACGAGGCTGTGCAGGCATGATTTACACCGTTACTGGAATAGATTCTTACTTTATTGAACAGCTGCTCATCAACCAATCGGTTTTGTCCAGACGACTGGCTGAAAGTGAATGTACCACAGCTTGTCGCTTTCGGATAGCGAATGCAACGGCAAACCGATATCCGAAATTGGCTACTCGATTACAGACATACTGGCGTCAGGGCGAACTGGAGACCGGCTTTACCGGGGTATCTGACCGCATAATTTTTTCAGCGATTGTCTGAGAAATGATCTGATAACCCAAAGTACTGGGGTGTACGGGTTCAATTAGCAAATAACGCAGCAGTGATCGCCAAAGGCGATTTTGAAACATGTGTCGGTAATGTTGTGCGCTGTAATACACCTGTCGATATGACGCCACTTCGGTATCCCAGAAATGATCCAGCTCCGCACGTTGTTTCTGAAATCGCTTACCCTCCAACATCTCGATCGCTATCTCGTGCAAAAGCTCTCGACAATTGATAGTCTCAACACCCGTTTTTCGGGCAACCTGAGTAATACTTTCCTGATGCAACGGTGCAAAAAACACCATATCCAACAGGATAACTCGACAACCCGCTTTCTGTGCCATGCTGACCATGGATTGTAGATTATCACGATAGTCCTTCTCGGAGACCCGCGCCGGGAGATTTCGTGAATAGGCCGGTTCTGCCTGGTACTGGATCAAGCCACTGAAGACTTTAGCCATTGCAACATGATCCAACGCTCGGGAAACAGAAATTCCCGCCGGGTGAATGCGCTCCGCTTTTTCACGGTCTGAATAGATATCCTGTTCATGGTCGTTAGCACCAAAAGCAAGAATCACAATGTCCGGGCTGTGTCGGTCGAGAACCTGAGCCAAACGCCGCTTTCCTTGAAAGGTCGTGTATCCAGGTACACCAAAATTGACAACCCGGGCACCCTGTCTGCCATGTTCTTGCAAGTAAGACTCCAGTTGCACGGGATAGGTCTCATGATCATTCACACGATAACCGAACGTACAGGAATCGCCGAAACACGCAATCACAGGGTCCGTGATTTCTGAACTATCGGGGTAACGGGGACCTCGATGGCCCGATGCATTAATCTCAAGTGACCATCGAATTGGTTCTTTGTCACGTGTCACATATACGATATTTTCCGGTTGCAGAGAGGTGTTCGGTGTCAGCGTCCAGAAGAGTTCGGCATCCTGTTGGTAAAGCTCCGCCGCGGTTCGCGCGTCCTGTAGATCAAGGTCACCAAAAAGTTCATGAAATGCATTGGTATGTACTGCACGACCGGCAACGGTTGCTTCAATCATCGAACGAGGAGCATAACCGAGCCAGAGTCTTGAAACACCTTCCATTAACAGTAATGGAACGACAATCGCTGTCAGACTGAACGCAACGACCTTGCCGACAGAAAATCTCTCCAAGCGAGAATCTTGGTCCAGTTTTTTCTTTACCATGAAGTTAACCGAGATGATGTCTTTTTCAGAAAACAGGAATGGCAAACCCTCTGCTGGTGACAACTGGCTTTCGTCACAAAGTGACGGCGCTCTTTTTCGTTTGGAACTTTCGTCACGTTATTCGCCCATTCCCTATTGATTATAACCTTGAAAACAGACCTGCAAGCTTCTAATTGTCATCTTTTCAAAGGTGTTACTCCATGGTCCGTTTTTTCCCTTTCCAGCCAAGCCGTTACACAGACTAATGTATTACGAAACATCGCATTGCAAAACAGTCATTTCCTCTATCCATGGCTGTATCAAGCACCAGAACCGGTTGCAACAAAAACACAAGACTTGCCCCGTTCTTGCGAAATCAGTAGTATCGAATTGAGTCAACAAGGGGGGGGCGTAGCTCAATTGGTTAGAGTACTGGACTGTCGATCCAGTGGTTGCGGGTTCGAGTCCCGTCGCCCTCGTTTTTTCAAGCCGTTGCCAGCTAAACTGTCAGCGGCTTATTTCTTTCATTTCGGCGTTATTGAGCAGGCTCAGTCCCACCAGACCGTCAACCGCTCACTCTTCATTGCCCATCCAAGATGCACGCTTGTCCAGACATGACGTCTGACTACGAATCCGCTATGATTCACCGACTATTATTATGCCTTTCTTTTTGAATCAAACGCAGTCGCCGCGCCACACAATTGACTCGATTTACGGAAACGCTTCCGTATGACAATCCAAGGAGATCTGAACCATGCATCCAGATCCGGTTTTTTCAAGACGAGACTTTGTAAAATCAACCAGTGCCGCTGCACTGGTCAGTAGTTCAACATGCACCGTTTCTGCTGGAGCCCCGAACGAAACAACATCTATTGGTACACGCCGCGAGCTGTTTGTAGAAAATACACTGATCTCTCAAATACACGGTGGCGCGCAGTTAAGACTGCATCAGCCCGTGCCACGTGAAGTCTCTTTTGTATGCGACAAACCCTGGGAAGGGGCAACATGTAATTACATGAAAGTCTTTCAGGATGGCGACCTCTATCGCATGTACTATCGTGGAAGTGATGTCTTATACACAAAAGATGGTTTCAGCAATATCCACCCAGAGACCGCCTGCTATGCAGAAAGTCATGATGGCATTCACTGGAAAAGACCGGACCTTGATCTTTTCGAATACGAAGGATCACGTAACAACAATATTATTTGGATGGGACGTGGCAGTCATAATTTTGCACCGTTTCTCGATTCCAACCCAGATTGTCCAGTCCATCAGCGATTCAAGGCTCTGGCGGGCAGTTCTCGTGAGGGCCTCTTGGCCTTTTCTTCTGCCGATGGTGTACAGTTCAAACCACTTAGCGAAAAGTCCGTGATCGCTCAAGGAGCATTCGATTCCCTTAATCTAGCATTCTGGGATACACGGGCCGGTGTTTACCGTGAGTACCACCGTGACTTTCGTAACGGACGTGACATTCGAATGGGTACTTCAAAAAACTTTTTAAACTGGACCAATTCCCAATTCCTTTCTTACGAAACCCATCGTCACGAAATGGACTCGGATGGTACACCTCCCGTACAGGACGCGGATCCTGACAACCAGTTGCCAGGCCGTGTCAGTCAACTCTATACCAATCAAATCACACCTTACCACAGGGCGCCACATCTCTACCTGGGATTTCCCACTCGATACATTGACCGAGGATGGACCTACTCGGCAACGCAGTTACCTAGATACTCGTATCGTAAACTGCGTGGTGCCAGCTCCCAACGTGAAGGGACCGCTGTGACAGATGGAATGTTTATGGCAAGTCGAAACGCAACACATTTTCATGTATGGCCCGAATCGTTCATCCGACCAGGCCTTCGAACTCAACAAAGCTGGTTCTATGGAGACATTTACCAGAACCATGGGCTGGTCGAAACCCAATCTGAAATTGAGGATGCCCCATCCGAACTTTCCGTCTATGTCACAGAAAACTCCCATCAGGAACATCCCGGACAATTCCGCCGATACACACTGCGACTTGATGGATTTGTCTCTCTTACCGCACCGCTTACTGGTGGTGAACTGACGACCGAACCGATACAGTTTGAGGGCAATCGACTCGAGCTTAACTTGTCGACGTCAGCAGCCGGCAGCGTCCAGGTTGAAGTTCAGGACACCGCGGGTAAACCGATACCGGGATATGCACTGGCCGATTCGCATGTACTTTATGGTGATTCACTCCATCTGGCAGCCGCTTGGAAACAACCAAACGACTCGGTTGCTCCCTTAGCCGGAAAGCCAGTACGTTTGCGTTTTGTCATTCGTGATGCAGATCTCTTTTCCTATCGCTTCCAAAACGCATAGCGGAAAACTCCACTAAACAGAAAAACATCTGTCAGCAGCCACTGGATCCGGATACAGGGTGCTTATTACCCGCAATCGGTCCTCAGGGAACCAGGGACCGAATTTCCCTTTCTTGCAGTACTCGATCAAAAATAGCAACCTCGTCCAGGCGACCCTCCCAGTTGGACTGATTGTCATTACGGCCACCCAGAAAGAAAAGGTCTGTGGCGAGATACGCTTTTGCCTGTGCGTCGATCTGCTGTTGTCCATCCAGGAACACCTGCACCCTGTCTCCATTTCGTACCAGCACAGCGTGGTGCCAGCGCCAACGTTGAACGCTAGTCTCACCGATATAAATCTGTTGGCCGTTATGAAAAATAAGCTGGCCTTTGTCGTTCAGGCCAAGGTGATCACCCAGTCCATTGAAAGAATGATTTTGACCACGGCTGAACATCCAGCCGAGCACCGGGCGTGAGTCAAGCGGCATCCCGTTCCAGAACCAGAGGGATATACTGTAACTCTTGCCGAGTCCGGACATACGAGTTTGCATACGTCCACCGCAGAAATGGGCAGCACGATTAACCTGTCCGGGTGTAAATGATTTTGAATCAGGCCCTGCGAGATAAAAAACCACACCACTTTCGTAAGTACCATCGGCGTAGTTCTGCTCATCAACCGCACGTGGACCTTCGAATTCATCCATACGCCACCAGGCTATCGGCCTGGTTTCACCGATCGCTCGAGCCGCGACTCCGCGAGTCACTTCGGGCAGCCGCCTGGGTTTTTTCGATACTTTCTCGAGCAATTGAATACAAGTCTCTACAATTCTCGGCTCGGCCGTTGCCTCAAGGCCGGCAGTGCGACAGGCCCACGTGTTATAACCCCCGAGTACGTGCTGTTCAGGTGGGGGAATATAGCCCTCTGAACCATTGGCCAAATCAAAGGTAATGGTCGTTTTAAGTGGGCTGTATGCCTTTTGCTTCAGACCTGTCAACGCGTACACCTCATTAGGGATACCGGTCAAACCGATATCACCGATACGAATAGCCTGAAGGATCAGTTCGACCTCCGGACGTTCGTGAAGAAAGAGTTGTTCCCGTGCATATACCTCTTCCTGAGTCTTGGGCAAACCGTCGGTTTTACCCACAATTCCCTTGGCCCATTCGAGTAACTGTTTGTCGGGCGTTCGAAACTTGAGCGGCAACTTTACCTCTGACATGGCTAACATCACCGACGAGTCGTATTGAATCTTGCCATAAGCATCCGTTGCCTTTTTCACGAGGCCAGCGGTGTAATCCTCAATTTTCGGATCCAGAAACGGGCGCTTCGTGTAATCTCTCCGCCATATATCTCCGCTGCATCCATGACCCAATACACTTACAAATGCTGGCTTGTCGGATCTACTGTGCTCGAGTTCCTGGGTCATCATGTCGTTGAACAAACCGAAATAATCGGCATTCACACCCTCTACTCCACTGAAGTAGTGCATGGAAAAATTCCCAAGGATGGCAATCGGACGACCCTTGAGAGATTGAAAACTGACGATGGAAAAGTCCGGGTCTTCCGGTCCGGATTCGCCGGTAACATCATCCCAGTTACTCCCAGCATGCATCGTAGCCCGCACCGTGGGATTACCGAAGGGGTCATTGGTAATCCGATCGGGTCGTTTGATCCAGCGTCGAAGGGCCGTGTATTCATTTGCGTCAAATACCGCCGCGCCCACTCGCGCTGGTTCGAGATTGTGTTTTGCTCGATCGATAGCCTCCACAATCCTGTCTTTGAGAAGCGAAGGGTAACGTGGGTCCACATCCGTACCAAGACACCCCATACTGGCCGGTGCGGAATGGGTGTGAGTTGCACTGATAAACATGCGGTCCGTACGTATACCGGTCTTCCTGCCGGCTGCTGATTTAGCTTCGTCAAGAAACGCACGCGACATCATACAGCTATCAACCACGACGATAGCCAGTCGGACCCTAGAGTCATCGACCACGATCGCTCGCACCTTGATTGGTGAACCAATCTTACGGATCAGACGCTGCGTCATGCCACCGTTGACATGGACCGGAAGCTGGCTGGGGGTGGCATCCACAACAACCGCTCCTGCCTCGATGTCTGCGCAACTTTCTGAAAGAGAGTATCCGGTCAACACCAATGATAAAAGGCAGTAAACTGTGGATCTCATCGCAAAACCTCTTTCAGCTAATAACGATATTCCGATCTGCGGTTCGCACGTATCTCAGGAGTAGATCGACTTATGGTCCCGTAATCAAGACAAAGCGGAAACATTCATATTATGGACTCGCATGGTCAAAAGTCGTTCTGACCTGGATTGTTGCCACACAGATACGCGGACCCCTGCGCATATCTATACCATGACCAATCCCCTATGACTCGCTCCATTCCCTGAACAACAGACAAGCCGGAATAAAACTCGTGATCATTCCTAAACCGGAAGCAATTCCGGTATTGGACTGCCTGCGTTAAGAACAGGAATGGGCCGACCAGAAAAATCCGTAAACTCAACTCGGGAAGGATCAACACCGAGGTGACGATACATCGTGGCAAGAAAATCAACTGGTCCGATACGACGTGCGACCACATCTTCACCACGGATATCGGTTGCCCCGATTACCTGGCCCGGGGTAATACCACCACCCGCAAACAACATGGAAGTGGCTCGTGGCCAATGATCTCGTCCTGGCTGCCTAACCTTTGAAATACTTCCGGTGGCATAGGAAATTTTCGGCGTGCGACCGAATTCTCCTGTTACCAGAACCATCACACGCTTATCCAGTCCACGATCATAGATGTCCTCAATCAAAGCGGCTACAGCCCGGTCAAAATTGGCTGCCCGCTTCTTCATGGCATCGAAAACATGGTGGTTAACAGCATGATCATCCCAATTTTGAACAGGTCCTGCTTCCGGTCCCGCAAGCGTTGTTGTCACAAGGTCCACACCATGTTCCACAAGTCTTCGAGCCAGCAGACACTGCTGCCCCCATCGTGTCCTGCCATAACGATCGCGCGTTCGAACATCTTCCTGACTAAGATCAAATGCACGTTGTGCATTTGGATCGGTAAGCATGTTCCAAGCAGACTGTTCAAACCAATCCATCGCCTGCATATTCTTGTGAAGATCCAAATCCCGCTGCATACGGTCCAGTCGATTTCGCAAGGTTCTTTGTCGGTTCAAACGATGCACTTTTTCCTGATCTTCAATGCGTGTGTTCGGGATCTTGAAATCCGGGGCATTGGGATTTCCGAAAATTTTGAACGGCTCGGCTGCTGGTCCAAGATAAGCAGAACCTAAATACGGAATGGGCGGAATACCTACATAACCGGGAAGTGAACTTGTTGTGATGGATTTTCCGAAAGGAAACTTCCGATCGGACGAAACAATCTGTTTTTGACGTGGAGAAAACCCATGTCTGTGACGGACATGATTGGTAACCGCCATGAATTCCGGATGATCTGCCTTCGGCTTGAATTCTCGGATGTCATGTCCGGTGAACATCTGCTGTTGACCAATTCCGTGACAGAATCCAGTGTGAACCATCGAACGCAAAAGAGAAAATTTGTTCGCTATGCGTGCATGGTTGGGCAACAACTCACAAAGGTGCATACCCGGTACCACAGAATGGGCGGGTTGAAAAGGCCCTCGATACTCAGAAGGAGCATGAGGCTTCGGATCGTACGTTTCCAGGTGACTTGCACCACCGTGAAGAAAAACAATAATCAGCGCGGTATTCTGATCATGTGAGGGCACGGCAGCACTGCTGCGAAGACGTAACAGGTTACCCAGACTTAGCCCCCCCAGTCCAACCGTTCCCAAACGTAACATTTCGCGACGAGAGACGCCAGAATTCCGACTTGGGGAAAGGTGTGTGTTTTCAATCATGGCAGCCACCCTGATTCTGACAATAGACAAAATATCAACAACCTGGCCTCGTCCATCTCCCTGCTTTCGACTAGCGATTAAGCTGCTGACTTCATCGACATGGTTTCACTGTGTACTATCAACCAAACCTTTCCAATCACATCGGGATCACGCTAAAAGCACGCCGGATTCCCTTTCTTACCCACTTAAGAAAACAAATTTTATTCTTCACCCAGTATAACAGGCCTGATCTGAAGACTCGTAATTTTCGGCGTCGAGACTTGGTTATTTACACGGTACTGCAATTCAAAACGCAGTCGTCCGTGACCGGAAAATCGAACTGGAAAATGACATGAACCGTCATAAACGTCGAACCAGGGAGAATGCTCATCCGCTTGAGCGTCGTGGTCTTGATCAAGATCCACCCTCACCCGCAAACGCGTTCCACCAAAAGTGTACTGTTCCACGTCTGCAACTTTTGAATCACGGGTCGCATAGTACGCGGCACCAACATACGTATTATCCACTCTTCGTTTAAGGTCTCCGTATCCGGAATCTGTCCCTGGATACAGATTCCCGTGCAGCAGCTCCGGGCCCTCCCAGGTGACTCCATTATCATCTGACCAGTATACAACCGGTTTACGTGTATACCCGCCACCATTACTGTGAAGGCCAAACCCCCACAGCCTGCCTCTTCCATCGGCATAATCCTTCCATTGATTTCCGTACTGGAAAATGGGATTGGTGTCCTTGTAAAGACGCACACGCTGCCAGAGACCATTGGTCACACCAGCGTCAACCTGATCAGAAATGTCAACAGGGTCGGAAAAGGATTGCCCCATATCCGTACTGACAGCCTGCCAGGTGTACCGATTGCCAGATGCATGCCGTAAGATCGCAATAATCGTTCGGTTTCCTACGTACTCGATTGCCGGTTCAAAGTTGGCGCCACTGTTCTCATCACGATCATTTCTGAGAGGACCTATCCAACTGAGAAATTGATAACTCCGTCCATCGTCACGGGTCCGTGCTAACAGGGTTCCCGATTGGGACTGATAATGGAAATACTGAAATGCCATGTACACATCGTTGGGATACTCCGGATCAATAAACCAATCTTCCGTCCCGATAACCCGATCGTCTTCCGCTCCAATAACACCTTCGACACGAACTCGATCCGTGTCGCTAGTCCAAGTTTTTCCATTGTCAGTCGAACGCAATTGCCGTGTTCCGGTATGATAACTACTTCGCCAGAACTGTAGAACCAACTCACCATTGGGCATCCGGTACAACCCCGGTTCACTGTGAGTAAACCCATCTTCAAAAGGCATCCCGTCAACCGAGGTGCCATCAAACCACCGATCCAGACCATTCCAGGTCCTTCCTTCATCGCTGGAAGTCATAATATGAATCGCGTCCCGACCGTCCCAGTCGATATGGTTGACTCCTGAACGTACCGCCATAATCCAACGATTCGGTCCCAGAATTGAAATCATACACCGACCGTACCAATCGTGTGGCTGGCCATCAGCATTGGTAAAAGGACGCTCTGCTCCAGTTATCAATACTTCTCTGGCCTTATTGTCAAACAGGTCAATTGCGGCATTGACTTTCAGTTCCAGTGAAGACACCGGCTCTTTCCATGCATGCCATTTACTGATCCACTCACCACGGTTTGTTCCCTTCAGAATCAGATCATCCTCGTAAATTTCA
>CAXEIY010000194.1:0-34014 GCA_963996245.1 uncultured Planctomycetia bacterium
CCTTCCTGGAACTTTCTTCGAAAAGCTGGAACCCGGAGTTTTCTGGCTGGATGCCCTGGAGCGAGGAGAGGGGCTGAATCTCGTCGATTTTTCCGCTCGAACATTCGGACCAGGCTTTACCATTGAAACCGGTATGCGTCAGGAATTTGAAAAACGAATCGAAATGCAAAAAACGGTCGTACAGACGGCAGTGCGTGTTTTCGAACAACGGTACGCGTGACCGCTAGTGATCCCTTGCGCGATGAACGCTAACCCGCTCCGTGTTCACACGATCAAAGATAGTAGAGAACCAGGTATACTCCCAAGAGAATCGCAGCCCATAAGGCCATGCCTCCCGTCGACCATTTACGTCCCAGAAGACCTGTCGGACCAAACAGCGCATACATTAGGGACAACAGCCACTCGCGGAACAAAACAAATCCAGCATCGATTGTTTTAAGCATCGGCGCAGCCTGAACACAACAAACCGTCACCAGGTTGGGTAAAGCCCTGCGATAAAACCAATCCGTATCCAGATTAATCTTCGGAAGTTCGGAGGGATATAGACCTGTTTGTTGCAGCACGGCAAATGCAAGAATGGCAAACAACAGTAACTGAAGTTGATTAATAACATGGGCGGCGGTGTACGGTTCATACACGACATCATACGGCAATAACGCATACAGCGGCCCCGGGAAAATGCCTATCAATACACACAAGGCAGCTGTCACTCCCATTGCAACAAGCATGTTTACAGGAGCTTCCTTTACTCGCAGGCCGTTATCGTGCGCAAAAAACGTCACGAAAGGAATCTTGATTCCGGAATGTTCCAGTACACCAGCTGAAGCAAAAAGTAAAATCAACCACACCATCCCATGGTGATTTTCAGCAGTTGCGGACATGATCAATGACTTTGAAACAAAACCGCTGAACAGAGGGAACGCCGAAATCGATGCTCCACCAATGATGCAAAAAAACGTTGTCCACGGCATGGATTTGTACAAACCACCAAGCTCATTGCCTTTCATGGTACCGGTTCTGAACAAGACCGCTCCCATCGTCATATACAACAGCGACTTATAAAGAATGTGACAAAAGGCGTGGGCCGCAGTTCCATTTAAAGCCAGTGGAGTACCAACCCCGATGCCGACCACCATAAAACCAAGCTGATTGTTCAGACTGTACGCAAGCACGCGGCGCAGATCGTTCTCAATAACGGCAAAGAAGATGGGAAACACGGTCATCGCCGCACCTAACCAAATCAGTTGTTCGGTTCCAGGAAATCCACGTGCCAACGCATAAATCGCAAGCTTGGTGGTAAAAGCGCTCAGAAAAACAGTCCCGGTTGGAGTCGCCTGAGGATAGGCATCTTGGAGCCAGTTGTGCAGTAATGGAAAGGCTGCCTTAATTCCAAATGACAATAAAATTAACAGAGAACCCGGATCCTGAAGGGAGAGTTTTCCAAAGAACAAGGGTTGTTCTAAATCCGATGTATGAAGACGCAGCAACACTCCTGACAACAGCAAAACTCCGGAACCGACTTGAATAATGAGATACCGCATTCCAGCATGAAAGGCAGAGTCCCGACGAGAAGCCCAAATCAGGAACACCGAAGAAACCGCTGTTAATTCCCAATAAACAAACAGGGTCAACAGATCACCTGCAAACACGGCCCCTATAGCTGCACCGGCATAAATATAACCCGCTACATGCTGGAGCGTATCTTTCACATGCAGGGAAAAAATGGCACACAGAAAAACAGCAATATGAAAGATCGTCCCCCAAACCAGACTCAGCTTATCGATTCGTATCAGGATGATATCCAAATCGAAAAAAGAAAACCCAACCATGTTCTCCCAACTGGTCGCGTTTTGAGCCTGCCCCCAAAGAATCAGCCCACTCAATACCGGTAGCACCAGCAGCATCACCTGCTGAAATTTTCCCCTCAGAACAGAAAGCAACAATGCCCCTACAATGAGTAACAGCCCCGGAGGAATACTATCGATCATAGTAGTCCTCCCGACGCGTCAAAACACGTCGTAGTTGCGTTGCCGCCAGCACCAAAAAAAAGAACACCAGAAAACCAAAAAAACCAAAAAAACCTATCCAGTTTTCAAAATCAAAATGCGCATGCTTCTCGTACAGGCCAAAAAGATCCAAAACAAAAAGCAAAGCACAAGCAACATAAAGCCCATAGCAAAGCCAGTTCACATGACGTGGATTGTCCAGCCAGTAAAGTGGCTCTGATTCCAAATCCTTAGTTTCAGGTTTGTCGCTTTCCATGTTCACCATAGCTATCCGTTATAACTATTCTCCTCAAAGACAATTAACTTACGTCAGTTCCCGGTCCTATTTCCCGATGGGTTCAAGAAACTGCTGCACGACATCTGCCAGAAAGAAAAGAATCAGACACCCTGACGCCGTAACACATAAAGGGACAACACAAAGCAGCGGGGCTTCGTTTACAGAACTGATTCCGTCCGAATCGTTGTCTGCATCGACCTTCGGTGACTCTTCTTTTAAAAAGAACGCTCTCACGGGAATCGGCATCAAGTAAGCTATATTGAGCAAAGAACTGATCATCAGCGCAGCCAAAAGCGGTTCCTGACCGGCCTTGAGCGTCCCGAGAGCCAGAAACCATTTACTCCAGGCGCCTCCCATTGGCGGCACCCCGATCACACTGAATGCACCTACCGTAAATGCAGCCATGGTGACAGGCATCACTTTTCCAAGTCCATTTAGCTGACTGACTTTCGTCTTGTGACTGGCCACCATGATAGCGCCTGCACAGAAAAACAGGGTAATTTTTCCCACTGCGTGCATGGCTATGTGCATCCCACCACCCAACACGCCGGCACTGTTTGCCAAGGATGCACCCAGCACAATATAAGACAATTGACTGATGGTTGAATACGCAAGACGCTCTTTCAGATTGTCTTTGCTCATGGCAATCAGAGATGCCGTTATCAACGTTGCGCCCGCGACATACATCAGCCATACACTCGCGTCAGTTTCCCGTAAGAACTCCGTTCCAAAGATATAAATAATCACTTTGAGAACCGTAAAAACTCCCGCCTTTACGACCGCCACCGCATGTAACAGAGCACTGACAGGCGTCGGGGCAACCATCGCACCAGGCAGCCAGCGGTGAAAAGGCATCAACGCAGCCTTCCCGGTCCCGAAACAATACAGGGCTAATAAAACCCCAACTAACCATGGTTTATTTTCGAGTTCATTCGCAGTATGCAAAATCCCCCCCTGGGTAAACTCCAGTGTTCCTGCCAGCTGCCAGGTCCAGACAATACCCAACAGGAGCAACAAGACGGAAGTTCCGATGAGAATCCCAAGATATGTGCGCCCTGCCCGTCTCGCTTTTTCATCACCATGATGGGTAACCAGTGGATAGGTCGATAAGGTCAGAAATTCATAAAACACAAAAAGCGTGAACACATTACGTGCAAAAGCGACTCCGAGTGCACCGGTGATTGCCAGTGAAAAAAAGACAAAAAAACGTGTCTGGTTTTTTTCGTGATGTCCACGCATATAACCGATTGCGTAAATGGAGGTTATCAGCCATAAAACGGACGCTACGATCGCAAAAAGCATTCCCAGCGGCTCTACCTTAAATCCCAAAGGGATTCTGGCTACCAGCCCACTCTCAGCATCACCGGACAGTGCCCAAGGCACCACATTAATTTCCGGCTGATTGCCCGCTATCACAGTTGGTACAAGAATAGAAATCGTCCCACACAGCACAGCGGCAGTGATCACAAGTGCCGAATCACGGACGTTAGGCCATTTTCCGAGCTGGGCAATACACAAGGAACCCAACACTGGAAGTCCAATCGAAATTAGAATCACATACTGCAAATCCACTATTTCACGACACCTCGTTATCAAGACCCTGTCTGAAGAAGAACTTCTGCTGCTCGGCGTGCCACTTCCATAGGAAATCGACTGAGCGTACCAAAAATCAGACTCGCCCCTATCATGATCCACATTGGAACCAGCATACTCCAGGGAGCTTCCTGCTGTTTCGAACCGACAGTTTCGTCTGCGGGAGAACTTGAATACACGACCTCAACCACACGCCACACATACATGACCGCTATCAACGAACTTAACAGTGCAGCGGCTGCAACGGGAATCATCCCCTTCTCCAGTGCTGCCAGAATCAGATACCACTTACTGATGAAGCCCGATGTCAAAGGAACACCAATGAGATTCAAACCCCCAATGACAAATGCCGCCATGGTCCATGGCATGGACTTTGCCAGACCTTTCATGTCCTTCAGATCAGTCGACCCCACTCGCCACATCACGCATCCCATCGTCAGGAACAAGGAACCTTTGATCATCGCATGGTTAAAGAGGTGAACAATACCCGCTGAAAGCCCGAGCACGGAACCTTCATCATTTCCAGTAGCAAAGCTCACAGCAAGTACCAGATACCCGATTTGTGCGACACTTGAATAGGCCAGTAGTCCCTTGACATTCTCCTGATATACGGCAACGGCGGAACCGACAAAAACCGCCATCAGGCCCAGTATCATGAGCACCTGATTCAAGGACATGTCATGGAAGGCAAACTGCACTCCAAAAATAGTAAAAATCACTCGCAACAGAAGATAAAAAGAAACTTTAGTCGCGGTAGAAGCCAGGAAAGCAGAAACCATTGAAGGAGCATACGTGTACGCATTCGGTAACCAAACGTGCAGAGGAAACAACGCCAATTTAATACTGATTCCAACCGTGAGAAATGCAAACGCCGCGAGTACCGTTCTCGATTCAATCACTGTGATAATTCGGTTCTGGACCTCTACTTGGCGATGTAACCGCTCCGTAAGTTCCGCCATATTAAGTGTTCCGGTCATCATATAGACCAGTCCTATGCCAATCAGAATGAAGGTGCTTCCGATCGTGCCCATAATGAGGTAACGGTAGGCAGCGGTCAGCGCTCGACGATCCTTCCCCATCGCTATCAACACATAAGCAGAAAGTGATGAGATTTCCAGGAATACGAAAACGTTAAAAAAATCGCCTGTTATCGTGATCCCAAGCAGACCTGTCATACACAGAAGAAAAGCACTGTAGAAAAGGTAGTGTTTTTCGGTCGGAACCTCTCGCAACAAAAGTTCGCGTCCAAAGGGCAATACCAGTGAGGCTACCGCACTGATGACCAGAAGCACAAATCCACTGAGAGGATCCAGACGGTATTCAATACCCCAGAGAGAGGGCCAGCCTCCCAGTTCATAGCTGATAGATTCTCCCATCATGATCCGCTGTAATAAAACAACCGAAACCGCACACGTCATCCAGCTGACCAGAGTAGCAAACGGGAATACCAGATGACGATTGCGCAGCAACACACATATCGGAGCAGCAATAAGTGGAATCAGAATCTGCAATACAGGTAAATGCTCGGCGATCACGACTGGGCATCCTCCTGAAGAATCTCCTCATCTTCAATCGTTCCGTAAGCTTCCTTGATGCGTACGATCAGAGCCAAGCCGACAGAAGTCGTGGCAACTCCCACAACAATCGCCGTCAGAATCAGGACATGAGGAAGCGGGTTGGAATAACGTTGGCTAGAGGGTGTCGTTACGGACAAATTTTCCGGATTCCCTCTTGGACGTATTTCATTGGTGTCTGCCAACTCTGCCCCAGCCGACAGATTTTCTTTCGACTGTCCGATCGGCGCGGCAGATGACCCTGGCGACGGTAATTCGGAACGAAGCTCCTGCCCCTGGCTCGATCCTGCCAGAACAATAGGAGCGGTTCCATCCTCCACCTTCCCCATACTGATGTACAAAAGAAATACGGAAACCTGAAAAATATTCAACCCGATCAGCTTCTTGATCAGATTTCCACGTGAGATTACGGTGTAAAATCCGGTCATCATCAAGACGATGGCAATCCAATAATTATAAAGCCCTAAAAGCATCATTGCGCATCCACTTCACTGCGACCAACAAAGGAAAAAAATATAGCGATAACAACCGCCGTCACTGTAATTCCAACTCCTAGTTCGATCACGAGTATCCCCAGATGTTGTCCATGCACAGGGTCGTGAGCGAGTACCCCATACTCCAGAAACTGTCCCCCTTTTAAGATTCCGGCGATACCCACGCTTGCATAAAGTATCACTCCAAACGAAAAAAGAACTTCCACTACGCGCAATGGAATTACTGATTGTGCCCGTTCCAGTCCGAAGATCAGGGTATAAAGAACGATCCCAGACGCAAAAATAACACCCGCCTGAAAACCACCACCCGGTCCATAGTCGCCATGAAACTGGACATAGAGTGCGAACAGAAAAATGAACGGAATCAATAATTTGGAAATGACTCGTAAAATGTGGTAGTTGGTCATGGTTGCAAGACCTCACTGGAATCTTAGCAATATCGAAATGAACTTATTTTCCCGAGTGTGTTTTAGAACGACCTATCAACAACAGCACGCCAATCCCTGCCGTAAAGATCACCGTGGTTTCTCCCAGCGTGTCGTACCCTCGATAACTAGCAAGAAGTGACGTAACCATATTGGGTACCCCGATCTCTTCCGGCGAACGATCAATATATCGAGACGCGGGCTCTCCTTGATGAATCGGAGCATCGGGGTCACCATAAAGAGGCATGTCGAGTGTCCCGTAAATCAAAGCCCCGCCGGTAACACATACGACCAGCAATGCAACTTCCTGAAACCGGTCAGCATTCTTTTCGTGTTTGGGTGTAATGGCCAGTGTTCCCAACATTAAAACCGTTGAGACTCCTGCGCCGACTGCAGCTTCGGTAAACGCCACATCCACAGCATCCATCACCATGAACAGTGAGGCAGAAACCAGACTGAAAATCCCGGAAAGCATGACCGATGACCAGAGATCCCGCAGCAAGATAATGGCAATCGCTGTCAGTGCAAGCAACGTCAGGAGCATTGCATTAATCAGTTCGATAATCGGTCATCCTTCGTTAACTGTGTGACTGGTTCTCCGCTTCACCATCTAACAACTGTTCATCAAAGTCCTGGTTATCCAGTCTGGGACGTAAGCCCATTGTAAAAGCCGCACGAACCAGGGCATGACTTGATGTTGGGGAGGTGAAGAACAAAAACACCATTATCATCAGAAGCTTAACAAGGCTTATCCAGTCGGGTGCCTGAAAGGCGAGTCCGACAAGAACCAAGGTAGCACCCAGCGTATCCGTAATTCCGCCAGCATGAGTACGACTATAGAAGTCCGGCAGTCTGACCAATCCAAAAGACCCCAGAATGACCAGCAATCCTCCTCCTAATAAACACATTCCACTTAATACGGCAAGAGGTGAAATTCCTTCGGTCATTGCTCGACACTCCCATCGGAAGCATGGCCACTGACAGCCAGCGTACCATACCGTGCGAATTTCAAGACAGCCACTACTCCAACGAAATTGATCAGAGCATAGATCAAAGCCAGATCGAGAAAATCGGGACGTCCTGTCAAAAATCCGATTACCGAAATCAGAAGAACCGTTTTGGTTCCAAAACTGTTGGCAGCAAGAATACGATCGAACACAGACGGCCCAAGTAGAGCACGAACCAGGGAGAAAACAATGGCAATACAAATGGCGGCAAGCAGAATGAGATACATTTGTTGCACAGGACTAGCCTTCCAACCTGGATACTCGAAGATCCATTTCACCGCTCTCCAGACTGTCGGCCCCCTCTCTGGATAATGCGTGAACTAAAATAACCCGGTCGCGAATTCGGATGGAAACCGTCCCGGGAGTCAGGGTGATTGAATTCGCGTAAGTGACCTGACCTACGGTTGTTTTCTGACTTGCAGGAACCTCTATTAATCTGGGATTTACCGGTCGAATACTCAATATCCGAAGCACCACATCCAGATTTGAGAGCAGGATTTCTTTAATCAACCAGGGCAGATAGAAAAGAAGCCGCGGCAACAGATGAAGCGGCAGCGATTCTCCGTCAACAATTTTCATCCTGACAGATAACCAGGTAACGAAAACACAAGACGCCCCTCCAAGACCAAGGAGAAGCGTATTGTCGAAATGCCCCGAGGCCAAAAGCCAGAAGGCTAACAGGAACACGCATAAACAAACAGCATAGCGCACAACATATCTCAGTGTTTAGACATCAATAAAAAGTATTAATTATTACGTTTACTGATATTATCACAGGTGATATTTCGCGTGCAATGTGGCTCACTAATTTTCAAGATAAACCGTATAACCGGGAGCCGATGCAGAGTCTCGAAATTTTAGGATCCGCTAATCGGAGAATCACGATGCCATCCCTGAATCGCCGTCTCTTCTTGACGTCTGCGTTAGCTGCCAGTTCGAATCTGGTTCTGGACCGCTACAAGGCCTCCGCTTCTTCAGGCCGCTCCAGACCCAAAATTAAAGTCGGACAAATCGGCACGGGTCATGCCCATGCGTCAGGAGTTTTTTCTTCGCTACGTCAGGTCAGTGACACCTATGACATCGTAGGCGTAGTGGAAAATAACTCGAAACGAAAAGAAACACTTGGAGGTTTCTATCAAGGTGTTCCACTTATCGATGAAGAACGACTGCTGACAACACCAGGGCTTCAGGCAGTGGTCATCGAAAGCGAAGTAGAAGAACTGTTACCTACGGCCAAACGTTGTGTCGAGGCAGGTATGCATATTCACCTCGACAAACCTGCCAGTGAAACATTTGACGACTACAAGCAATTGCTCATCGATGCACAAAAGCAGAAACTGCACTTTCAGATGGGCTATATCTATCGTTACCATCCCGCGTTTCAGTTCTGTTACCAGGCTGTAAAAGATGGATGGCTGGGCGATGTCTTTGAAATACATGCCGTCATGAGCAAAAAGGTCGATGACAATGCCCGTCAATATCTCTCTCGGTTTACCGGTGGGTCGATGTTTGAAATAGGATGTCACGTCATTGACGCGATGGTTCGCATTCTGGGAAAGCCTCTGAAAATCAGTCCTTTTGCAAGAACCTCCCACCCGGATCAGGACACACTTGTGGACAATCAGTTAGCCGTCTTCGACTATCCTGACGCCATCGCATCGATTCGAAGTACCCTGGTCGAATACGAAGGATTCCGTCGCCGACAGTTTACGGTATGCGGAGAGTTTGGAACCTTTGACCTAAGACCTCTGGGAGGACTCAACTTTCGACTGGCACTCGAACACCCCCATGGAAAATTCGTTGAAGGCTATCAGGATGTCACATTGCCGGCAGGTCCCGGAGGATTTGTCAGTGCCTTTCGTGACATGGCTGCCATCATCCGTGAAGAAAAGGAAACGGACTACCCGATTGAACATGAACTGGCTGTCCACGAGAGCATCCTTCGAGCCAGTGGCTATCCTACCGACACCTAGCCAAATATTTTCTCATCCGAAAACAAGAACCGGTCAGGGATCGAGCCTTCGAACGTGACGATCCCGATTTCACACGAAAATCAAGGTCTGATGAACGCACCTTTTTCCTGAATAACTCCTCGTTGATTTCACAAATGACAGAACTCTTTATCTTCCTTGCTGCTCTGATGTTTGTTGACGGCAATACCCTCATGCCTCCTCCCGGTAAGTCCGATCACCAGGATCTGACTTATTATCTTACTTCGGACGGCGTCCGATCTCACATTCAAACACCACGTGAGTGGGAGATGCGACAAAAGCAGATTCTTTCAGGAATTCAGCAGGCGATGGGCCCTTTACCCGATCTCCGAAAGCGTGTTCCTCTTAAAACACAGATCCTTGAAGAACAACGCCTGGGCACACTCATTCGCAGAAAAATCCGTTACCGTAGTGATGACCTTGATTACATCACAGGCTATCTGTTTCTCCCAATGAAACTAACCCGGGCGGTTCCGGCTGTACTGTGCTTACAACAGACGAATCGTGATGGGAGCACCGAAACAGCAGGCATCAACGGTAACCCGGACCTTGCTTACGCGCTTCACCTCGCACAACGAGGGTATGTAACACTCGCGCCGGACTACCCCGGATTTGGTGAATCCAAATATGATTTCAGCTCGTCTTCTTCATTTTCAAGTGGAAGTATGAAAGCCATCTGGGACAACCTGCGCAGTATTGATCTGCTGCAATCCCTGACGGAAGTCGACCCTACCCGCATCGGATGTATTGGTCATTCCCTTGGTGGACACAACGCCATGTTCACCGCTGCGTTTGACCCTCGAATTCAAGTCATCGTATCTAACTGTGGATTTACGCGATTTCATCGGGATGATGTACCTTCCTGGTCAGGTCCGAGATACATGCCACGAATCGCTACTCAGTTTGAGAATAATCCTGACCTTGTTCCTTTTGATTTTCCGGAAATCATAGCACTGTTTGCGCCTCGCCCATTCCTTGCCATTGCGGCCATTAAGGATCACGATTTCGACTACCGCGGAGTTCAAGAATCATTGGATGCAGCAAGACTGGTGTACCGGGTGTTTCACAGAGAAATGCATCTTCAGGCGTTTTATCCCAACACCGATCATGGTTTTTACCACCAAGCACGACAGAAAGCCTACGCCTTTCTAGACTTTTACCTCAAGCATATTCCTCCATAAATCCATAACGATTGCCCCCGGTCCGGAACATCGGTCCGTGACAGCAAACGATGGTGATTCTCAACTTCCTCAAAATAAAGATCCTCTCGTGTGACATACCATTATCGGAACAGCAGGCGTACGACACGGATGTCGCCTCACGAACCGTCTCAGGATGATTTCGAACCGTTCCATGTGGGGAGTGACTGCGTCGAAAATGAACCGGTACTGTTTCGAGAAAAACAATTACCGACCCGAGAAGTAAGTTTGAGCCTGTTTCGCGACATCGTTAAAACATTGAATCATTAATGTCACGTCAACTCCCATCGCAATCCAGTTGACCCCCAGATCGATCCATTGATAGACCGCTTCAGGTGTCGATCCAAATGAAACCCCGGTTGGAATTTCTGCAGCCTGAGCACGTTCAACAACATGACGTACTGCCTCGAGTACTTTCGGATGAGAGGGTTGTGCCCGAACACCCAACGATGCCGAAAGGTCCATGGGACCAAACGCAAGACTGGAAAGTCCAGGAACGGAAAGAATGTCGTCGATATTTTCAACTGCTTCCACCTGCTCTATCTGAACCACAACCATAATCGATTCATCGGCATCCTTACAAAATTGATCTGCATCTATACGGCCATAATTGAGCGGTCTCAGTGGTCCAAACCCTCGCTCCCCGACAGGTGGGTAGCGACAGGCTGAAACAGCACGGCGTACGTCATCAGCCGTTTGAATCATCGGCACGATGATTCCATCTGCACCCAGATCGAGAATAGGCTTCATCAACACCGGATCATTCCATGGCACCCGCACCAATGACGCAACCTGACTGCCCTTTACGGCCATCAGATGGCCTTTGAGATGCTCAAGGGTCATTGGAGAATGCTCGGTATCAATCCATAAAAAGTCGGCATCAGGAGCCAACGCTTCCACAACACAGGCATCAGAAACACTGATACAAGTACCCAGTCCAAGTTGTCCATCCTGCAGTTTCTTCAGAAATGGATGCATGTTCTTTCCCTCAACAATGTGTAGTGCTCCGGAATGAAGAGGTCTTTGTAACACGATTCGTGAGGAAAACAAGCCGTCCTTTCTCATATCATCACTAAGAACCTAAAAAACACTTACCCAAAACCGGTAATCCATAACGTACAAACAACACGATATTCCATATAAAATATCACCGTTAATGACTTGAAAACACTACCTGTCCCAGTCAAAATCAGACCCTCTCAAAAACAGGGAGGCATCAATAGATAACGGTGTTCCAGGGTGACACCAGTTACCTGTCACCTTATAATCAAGAATGTATTTTTTGCCAGGTTGACATGCCGCGGTGGTAAAAAACACGCTCCACTACAGCAGGCCGACACGTCTTGAATGAAAGGTGTTTTGGGTGCTCACCGTTCTTGGAAATCAACGTCGACTGTGTAACGGGTATACCCGTCGTGAACTGCTGCAGGTCGGAGGGGCCGGGCTGTTCGGGGTCACCCTGCCTCGCTTGCTGGAAGCCGAAAGAACCCAAAACCCAGTCCGTGCAAAGTCGGTCTTGTTCGTTTATCTGTTCGGTGGTCCAAGTCAGCTTGAAACGTTCGACATGAAACCGGATGCACCCGCAGAAGTTCGAGGGCCTTTTTCTACAATCCCATCACGTACCGCAGAACTTCGAATCTGTGAACACCTGCCACACCTGGCTCAGATTTCTGATCAGTATTGTGTGATCCGTTCCCTTAATCATTCGCAAAATGACCATAATGCTGCTCACTACATTCAGACCGGGCACCCCATGCCACCTGCCGAACGAGGACCGGCAAACGTGAATGCTGCTCCTAACGACTGGCCGTCCATGGGGTCTGTTGTCGAATTTCTCGACGCTCACAACGTAACTACTCAAACACGCACCATTCCCAGCTACATTTACCTGCCCAATCGACACGGTGAGATTCAACTGGGTGGCAGATACGATCGTCTAGGACAATATGCAGGATGGCTGGGCCCGGAATATAATGCTTTCGCAACACGCATTCGCAAACGGGCACACGGGGACAATCCTTACTACAGAGATTGCAGTGATCAAGAACTCGATTTTCGCTTCAAGGGACTGGATCTGCATCCAAGTATTACCCTGAATCGACTGGACCGCAGGCAAAGTCTGCTGAACCAGTTTGAATCGGCGCAGCGTTTTCTCGACCAGGACAATCGCGTGTCCGAATACAGCGACTTTCACGAAGTGGCAATGGACATGATTACATCGGGCAAACTGGGCCAAGCGCTGGACCTCCAACGTGAATCCAGTAAGACACGTGAACGTTATGGCCGCAATCTCTTCGGACAATCCCTGCTAGTCGGACGACGAATGGTAGAAGCTGGTGCCCGATTTGTTACCGTCATATGGGATATGCCTGATGGTGCACCTTCGGGATGGGATTCACACGAAGCACTCACTGGAAGTTTGAAAAATCATCTGCTTCCCGGTCTGGACCAGGGACTTTCCGCACTATTACTCGATTTGACTGATCGAGGGATACTGGATGACACGCTCGTCATCTGCGTGGGAGAAATGGGACGGACACCTCGTTTCCAAAATCGTGGCCATGCCGATGGACGAGATCACTGGAGTTATTGCTTTCCCGCACTGCTTGCCGGAGCCGGTATTCAGGGAGGCACCCTATACGGGCGGTCCGACAGGCATGCCGGGTATCCGAGTGAACATCCCGTCAGTCCCGAAGATTTTACCGCTACCATTTTTGACAGCCTCGGCATCAACCCTCATAAGAAAATCCTCAATAAACAGGGGCAACCCGTTTCGCTGGTTGAAGAGGGACATTCGTTGATGCCTGTTCTTTCCTGAAAACATTTTTGTTTGTCTTCACCTTTGCTGCATTTGCTTATGTATCTGGAACGAAACGGATACGAATCCAGGCAAATGCAACACCCAGGGCATCGCTGTTATTCTCTGTCATTTCACAACTTGGGGTTAAATGTCTCCATGTCGTATCCCTGCATGGTTTGGTCCCACATCGCATCCTCGAAGCCTGGAAGCGATAAACACACCAAAACTTTGCTTTCGATCTGTCCGATACCTAGTTATAACAGGTACTGGATCGTCGGCATTATGCGATACACGCCTTTGGCGGACAGTCCATCATTTACCTTCGCGACACACCCTCTCGCTGGAAGATCTCAGGACACTTTCGAAAGTCAGAATTGTCCGTCCTTGCTTCGGGATGTTTGGCCATGAAAATAACCCGAAATATCAGATCTTTGATAGTCTTGATGCACGCTCTGCATTCTCGAACAACGTTCGTGACTGGCTTCACTGCCTGGTGTCTGTTTCACTTATTATCGAGCCCGGTTCACGCCAACGAAAACGACGGCATTACGTTCTTTGAAAAACAGATCCGACCTCTGCTTGTCAGTGAATGCTACTCCTGTCACAGCAAGGGAAACAAGATCAAGGGTGGATTGCGGCTGGACTGGAAAGGTGGCTGGCAGCAAGGAGGAAATAGAGGGTCGGCAATCATTCCAGGACAGGTAGGCAAAAGCTTGATCATTCAGGCCATTCGACATGGGGATCCCTCGTTAAAAATGCCACCGGATAAAAAGCTTACCCTCTCACAGATTGAGGCGATGGAACAATGGGTGGCCTCAGGGGCATCGGATCCGCGCAACCTCAAAGAAACAGACGCGAAAAGATCTTCTCTTGCTTTGGCCAAGAATCCACTCCCCTGGGCTTTCCAAACAGTACGCGCTCCTCCCCTTCCAAAGGTCCAGTCCAAGGAATGGCCGTATACCACAATCGACCTGTTTATTCGCTCGGCGCAAGAACTCCACAACCTCTCTCCTTCGGAAGATGCCGATGCGCTCACTCTCCTGCGTCGAATTCATTTTGACCTAACCGGACTACCACCTACCTCGGAACAAATGACGGACTTTGAAATGGATGTCCGTATCGATCGACCTGATGCCATCACACGTGTCATCGAGTCCTGCCTGGCAAGCCCTCATTTCGGTGAACGATGGGGCCGTCACTGGCTGGATGTCGCACGCTACTCCGAATCAACAGGAGGTGGTCGTACACTTCTGTTCCAGGAAGCCTGGCGTTATCGAGATTATGTCATCCATGCGTTCAATTCGGACAAACCTTACGACCAGTTTGTAAGGGAACAAATAGCCGGAGATCTAATAGACAACGGCACCCTTTTTCAAAACCGTCAACGCCTCATCGCGACTGCTTTCTTACTGCTCGGACCAACCAACTATGAACTGCAGGACAAGCAGCTTCTGGAAATGGACATCATTGATGAACAGATCGACACTATTGGCAAGGCGTTCCTCGGCCTGACAATCGGTTGTGCCCGATGTCACGACCATAAATTCGATCCCATTCTCACCCGGGATTACTACGCAATGGCAGGCATTTTCAAGTCAACTCAGTCCGTTATTCACAGTAACGTCTCTACATGGAACAAACAGCCTTTACCACTGCCCCCTGATCAGATGGCACGAGTATTGGAAGATTCTTCAAAAATTGAAGCTCTGAAAATAGATATCGAGCAACTCGAAAGCACCATAAATCCCGCCCCTCTGTTGTCGGGAAACGTAATCGATGACGTTCAGGCAAAGAAGATCGGAAACTGGATTGTCTCAAACTCAAACCAAGGCTTCGTGGGAGCACACTATCTACACGATGGGGCAACCAACAAGGGAGCCATGAAAGTTGTTTATCCGATCACGGTCCCCGAAAATGGGGAATACGAAGTAAGAGTCACGTACACTCCCGGAACAAACCGTGACCTCAAGGTTCCCGTAACAGTACACCATCGCGATGGCGATGCGATACACTATGTTGATCAAACCAAAACTCCCTCGGAAAACGCTCCTTCGCTTTCTCTCGGTTTCTACTTTTTCCTTAAAGGCAAACAGGATGTGGTTACGATTTCCAACACCGGAACAACCGCCCATGTAATTGCCGATGCCATTCAGTTTCTGAAGAAAGGTGAATCGGATACGGATCGTGTAACGGCATCCGCTGAAAAGAAAGAACAGGAAAACCGACTCACCGAGGATAAAATTGAGCAATTGAAAGCGAGACTCCAGAAACTGGAACAGTCCGCATTCAAGCAACCTCTGGTCATTGCTGTCCAGGAAGGTGAACAACCCCGTGACATCCCGATTGCGGTACGTGGAAATGTTCACCACATGGGACAGATAACACCACGTGGATTCATCCAAGCCCTGTACCCAGGACCAACACCCCAAATTGATTCCCAATCCAGTGGACGTTCAGCAATGGCTGAATGGCTGTCCAGTGCCGACAATCCGCTCACTGCACGTGTTTTCACAAACAGGGTGTGGTCACATCTTTTCGGAAAAGGTTTGGTTTTTACGCTCGACAATTTCGGTAGAACAGGAAGTGACCCCACCCACCCTGAGCTCCTTGACCATCTGGCTGTACGCTTCGTTGAACAAGGATGGTCTCTTAAAAGTCTCCTGCGTCTCATCATGCAATCACGGGTATACCAACTGGCTTCCGAACCCGCTTCTAACACCTCATACCAACAGACCATCGATCTTGAAAACCGGTTCCTCTGGAGACAGAATCGTCGCCGGATGGAAGCGGAATCCATACGCGATGCAATCCTTTCCACCAGTCATCAGCTCGACAAAGAAATGTATGGTGCCACCATTCGACCAGGCACCACCATCGAATACGGCTATCAATTTGAAGGTACCCGTCGCAGTCTCTACACACCCGTCTTCCGAAACACGCTGACTGACATGATGCAGGTATTTGACTTTGCCGATCCCAATCTCGTGACGGGATCCCGCACCTCCAGCAGTGTGGCAACGCAGGCCCTTTTTCTCATGAACAGTTCTTTTATCCGACAACAATCCGAAAAAGCTGCTCAACACCTCCTGGCAGCTAACAACCTGCGTAGCAGCCGTGATCGTATTGTCTATGCGTTCCGTGTAACGTTAGGCCGCAATGCAACAGATCGCGAACGTGAGATTCTTATCCAGTTTTTGGAAAACAACGACCCCGGTCTGGTAACATGGTCTCAAATTTTCCAGGGACTCTTTGCCAGCATCGACTTTCGCTACCTGCACTAACGATCCGCTTGAAGCCCTTGGCCCTTCTCAATAAGATGTACGTATGTTTTCAAATATCAATAATCGAGACTGGTTTGAGAATTTTCCGCATAACGGTCTCTCACGAAGAGATCTCTTGCGTCAGATGTCATGTGGATTTGGATCGCTTGCCCTGAGTGCTATGGTGCAACGTGATGCAGCCTGCTCAAACCAACTGGCCCCTCAACTGGTCCATCACACTCCACGGGCAAAACGAGTCATTTTCCTTTTCATGGCCGGTGGTGTCAGTCAGATTGATTCCTATGATTACAAGGAGAAGCTTTTTAAAGACGACGGAAAAATGATCCGTTTTGATGACGCACGCACACTGGCCAAAACACGTCAGATCGTGAAACACCGGGTCATGAAACCGTTGTGGAATTTCAGACAGCACGGAGAATGCGGTCAACCGGTTAGTGCGCTTTTCCCCCACACCGCCCGATTTGTGGATGACCTATGTATTCTCAAGGGAATGCATACCGAAGGGGTGGCGCATGGTCCCAGTACTCTGTTCATGCATACCGGTACTATCAATCTCATACGCCCGAGCATGGGCTCCTGGATTAATTATGGTCTCGGCACGGAAAATAATAACCTCCCGGGATTTGTCAGTATCGGTCCGTCCATGGGTAATGGTGGACCGCGTAATTTTGGAAATGGATTTCTTCCAGCGGCCTTTCAGGGTACGGCCATTGGCCGTGCAGGAGTACCCGCCACCGAGTCAACGATTAAGTACCTCCGATCCGAAAACCAACCTCATTCTGATCAGGTACGGCAATTTGAACTCCTGCGACAATTAAACTCCGAACAAGCAGCACGAAGTCCCGGTGACGATGAACTCGAAGCGGTAATTGCATCTTTCGAACTCGCATGGCGTATGCAGCAGCATGCACCTGACATCCTCGACCTCTCACAGGAAAGTTCTCACACCCTGGAGCTGTATGGAATCGGTGAAAAGGAAACGGATCATTTTGGTCGTCATTGTCTGACTGCCAGAAAATTGAGTGAGCAAGGAGTGCGTTATATTCAGGTCAATTACACCGATAACACCAATAATCCTGCCTGGGACCAACATTCGAATATGCCCATACATATGGATCACGCACGGGCAACGGACAAGCCCGTAGCCGGCTTGTTACAGGATCTAAAACAGCGTGGTTTGCTCGAAGACACCATTGTCTGGTGGGGTAGTGAGTTTGGCCGTACACCCTACGCTCAGGACAAGGGAACGGGACGGGACCATAACCCTGACGGCTTTACCTGCTGGCTTGCCGGCGGTGGAGTTAAACCAGGTATCGCTTATGGAAATACCGACGAATATGGACATCATGCTGTTGAAAACAGAGTTCACATGCACGACCTGCATGCTACCATTCTCCATCTACTCGGACTCGATCATGAAAAACTGACCTATCGTTATGATGGCCGGAACTTCCGGCTGACAGACGTGAAAGGTCGTGTAGTAAGAGAAATCATGGCCTGACGCTTTTTCAAAGGTAGTTTCTCAGCTCGATCTGTGAGAAATACTCACCCTGACCGATCCTGGATCCATTCAGTTCGCCGTTCATCGGTTCCCTTTATTAGTTGCCACCTGTTTTTGCCGTCTACGCCAAACGGGCACACTGGAACCAGCGTATATCATTGCCACGACAAGGACGAAACAGCCAGTGGCAATGAACAAGCTGTCAAATCCGTATCTTTCAGCCAGCATTCCCAAAATGAAGCTTCCGACTACAAAGCCCATATCAAACATCATCATGGAGAGTGAAGAGCCGGTACCACGCACTTCCTGCGGAAACGTTTCCAGCGTTAACGCTGCCATCGTGTAATAAACAAGGGCATGTCCGGTTCCACACAGCAAGCCAGGGATCACCAGTAACCACGGCTGTGATGCAGTTACTGGAAGGTAACAGAACATACCCGCGCTCATAACCAGCAGACCTGCGAGCAACACTTTACGACGCCCGATTCGATCTGGCAAATGACGGAGCCCGATTCGGACAATGAGCCCCCAGCCTGCATAACACGCAAAGTAAATCCCCAATGTCGACATCCCGGGAATCTGTAACTTAAGTTCGTCTACATAGCTGGCTAGAAACGCCAGAGGGACCGTCATACAAACACCAAAAGCACATCCACAAAGAAGAATCGTTCCCGGCCAGAACTCTAAAACATTTGCAAAAAATCCATGTTTATAAACACGGTGGTTTCCGGAAACCGAAGGTGGCTTCCGCAAGCAGAAAGCCAGGCACATTGGAACGATCAGTGCTGCGCTGGTAACCACAAACAACACGGCAAACTGCTGTTCGGTTCTCACCTCGCGATCCAGGATAAGATCTCCAAGAAAAGGACCAAACAAGAAACCGAGAAATCCTCCGACTCCCAGTATCCCAATAGCTTCCGTCCGCCGTTTTACAGAAGTAGTCAAAGTAACGTAGGTTAAACTACTGCTGAAAACAATCGCTGCTCCCAGTACCAAGAGAGACCTCAGGATATAGATAGAAAGATCCAGTTTGTCAAAAACCAGTCCTCCAAGCGATCCTGCTCCAAAAACGACATAACCTACCATCCACATGACGCGAGGGCCAAATCGGTTTATCAACGATCCGATCCAGGGACGCAGAAACAACCCGATTACCGATCCGATACTCATGATCGACCCGACCTGCTCGACATTCCCACCAATGAACTCGATCCATCGGTTGTAATGGACCATTAGAGTATTAGCCAATGTGAACAGGGTCTGACCGACTATAGCCAGAATGAAATTTTTGTCGTACAGTCGTTCAGACTCTTGTTGTCTCACAGAAAACCCATCTACCGAGAATACACACACTTACAGAATTACTGCAGGTCACTTCAAAACAGAGTCCCGATAAACCACTCCACTCGGATCAGAAGGTATTCCTTCTCCTGTGGAAAAGCTGAGCCGTAATCGTTACCCCGCCACTTACGGCAAGAACCTGAATGACACTTGGCATACGATGAACACCGCTGTGTCAGCACACCTGTCATCTGGCCATCTGAAAATCCACATCCTCTATCGGTCTTTAGCGATTGAAACGGAATAAACCCGAAACCGCACGATATGGCCGGTTCCAAGGTTTCGAATTCTTCAGAAGGATCGGAAATGCCCGATCTTCATCCGGTCTGGACCGAACATGCACCAGGCTGAGCCACAAATCCATTTTGTCGATGTTAAACACCCCGTTTTCTGAACGGTCTGAACCAAGCACACTTGCTGCATCTGTGGGAAACTGATCGGGTTTCAGCCCATCCACGCGAGCCTGTCCCATCGGCAGCATTAATGGTGATGGAACCAGAACCCGTGTCGTAAGATCACTTACCAGGGCTCCCAGACGACCTCCATAAATCTGCGAATCCGGGTGAGACTGAAAAGCAAAACGTAACTGCTCCCGTTCCTCCAGACTTTTGAACAAAAAAAGATACGTAACTTCACTCCATTTCCCCACCTCGACAACCAGAGGTCCAACTGGACGAAAACCATGCTTCTTCAGTGTCGCCAACCCACCGTACTTCATGAAACGAAGGTAGTCACTGATCTTGGTAAAAGGTACATGATGTAATTCATGAATTACCAACTCCGCTGTTTCAGGTAGGGCAGGAACCTCCCCACCATCGGCCAATCTCAAGAATCGGCTGTCTTCACCATCCAGCAGTGGATCACGCAACTTAACAAATTCTGCAAACTCGTCACTACGGCCAAGCCACTTGACTGCCTTTTCAAAGTCAGCCATGCTGCCGTGTTCCCAGATCGTCACATGTTCGTATACATTTCCAATTAACGTATTCCACCAACCAACCATTCGGCCACCCGACTCACGGAAAAGAGGCAGTCCCTTCTCTTTGACCAGCTCGTTATAAACCTTACCTTGGTCGGGTTTGACGCGAATCAACCATTCGCCATACACTTTGTTTGCTGGAGCATCTTGTTTTCCTGCATAAGAGGAAGCCACTACAAGAATCACCAGCATTAAGCTCAGTCCACGGGTATTTGATTTCATCCTCACTCTCCATAATCTTAACAACCCAAACGACACGCATGCCGAGCATCTTTTATAGACTTCCATATCTTAAATTGCAATCCAGTACATATTGTCCGTTTTCACCACACCACGAATGGATCAAAGAAAGAATTCCATTATGAATCGACGTGAATTTTACCGGAAGATATTGGGCACTCCAGGTATTCTTGCACCTGGTTTTTCAAACACTCAGACGCTATCAACGGATACCGTCGTTTCAACGGAGGTCATGCTTCAGGACAAAAATCGCGCGAGCCCGTACCCTAAACCTACCGGTTTTCGAAATGGTTTTGACAGCCTTGACATGCATGAAGTCTGGGTAACACAACAGTCTCCAGCCATTCGCGTCAAACTGGAAAAAGCAGGCAAACCCCAAGCAGCTCAACTCGACGACGGCACGATCCTGGTAGCAGGATTTATTGAACCCCCTGTCCATAAACAGTCTCGCTGTACCCTGCAGATTTCTTATGACAATGCACGCACATTTAAGGATCCCATCGTATTACCGATGCCGGGACGAACCAGTGGCTTTCGTGCCCTGAAAAATGGCACACTTATTCTTGGACACCGTGGGGGCATCAGCCGCTCTACAGACAAAGGTAAAAACTGGACTACGTTCGAACTACCAAGAAATATCGTACCCGGTGATGGCCCTCTTACTCTCGGGGAATGTCACGGACCTATTTCACTCCCGGACGGTACGTTAATAATGCACCTTGGTCGCACGCTGGGAGATTACCAGTGGAATGCCTACGTTATCCGTTCCACCGACGACGGAAAAACATGGGGCAGCCCGACTCAAACGCCAACCCACACAGACTCCGATGAGATCAGTTACGAATACCTGTCTGGTACAGGAACCCTTCTCGGAATCACACGTTCCAGCGCAGCGCAGATCCATCGACAAGGATGGCAAGATAAAGTTCCAGGAGGAAAGCTGGCGCCACTGGGTTCTGAGGCCGGTGATGCAGCTTACCAATTCTATTCCGTCGATGGAGGCCATCAATGGTCCAGCCCTCAACCAACCGGACTCGGTACTCTGCAGGCAGCCGGTGCTTACCCTCTTCAACTCCGAGACGGTCGACTCCTGCTGCTTTACGGTAATCGTCAATTTCCATACGGAACCCAGGTGGTGGGAAGCCTTGACAACGGAAAAACCTGGCATCTCGACCAGCCGATCATCCTTTCCTGGCACAGCTGGTCAGGTTATTGCGGCCATCCTCGCAGCACACAGTTGCAGGATGGAACAATCCTGACAGGTTACTACACGCATCGTATTAACCTTTCCGGGGATGGTCCGCCCGATCCGGCCCGCAATGCAGCCCCACCCCATCACAACGATGCTGATACCGGAGAAGTGGTCCGCTGGCGTGTGCCTGATAACTGGCCTGTTACCGTCTGAAAAACAAATGTCCTGACATCCATCCAGAAAGTTTCAATCCGTATTTGGATAATAAACAGCCAGCCAGATTGTATCCTGATCGACGTCTGTCGATTCAACACGGTGCCGAGTATGTGCAGGAATATTTAAACAGTCCCCTGCTTCCATTGTAAAGGATGACTCACCTTCAAAACGCAACGTGGCACTTCCCTGTAAAAGAGTAACCCATTCATGACACTCCTGATCAAACCAGAATCCATCCGGAGATCTGTGTCCACGTGAAACAATGCGTTTGATTGTACATCCAGACATTTCCAGAAAGACTTCGAAGGCTTCTTCTGGCAGGGATACCGGGATCCTGTCATATAGATTGTTCATTGGACTCCCGTAATGCCAACTAATCTTCCGAATCAGATAACGATGCTGTCCAACGTTGGCTCTGGATAACATCAAACCGAACCCGCGTGTCATTCGATTGCGGCCGGCCAGGCCGACTTCTACCTCTTTGAATGATCGTTTCGAGACCTTTGCCAAGATCGGTCACGCGAAGACGCTCTTGTTTAGCAAGATTGTTCGTTTCTGCTGGATCTACGTCCAATCGGTACAATTCTACCTGAACGGGTTTACCTCGAGCGTTTTCAAGATCTCGAGAGGCTCGTTTATAAACTACTTTCCAGGGACCTTCGCGATAGGCGAACTCACCATACACAGAATGACTTACCACATGTTCACGCAAGGGCGAAACTTGATTTCCAACCAAAGCGGGAAGAAAACTGAAACTATCCACCGCAGCGTTATCCGGAAACGGTGCTCCTACTATTTCTGTAAAAGTTGCAAAAATATCATTAAGACACAGTAACACATCACTCGACTGGCCCGCTTTCACCTTCCCGGGCCAGCTCACAATAAACGGCACCCGATGGCCGCCTTCCCAAATGTCACCTTTATGGCCACGGAAAGGACCACTTGGAAAATGCCCCGCATCCATTAACTTATCCCACCCTGTGTAATGGGAGTGCCCATTATCTGAGGTAAACATAATCAGTGTGTTTTCAGCAACTCCAGCATCTTCCACCGCTTTGATTATCTGTCCGGCGGACCAGTCTGTCTCCATGACAAAATCTGCAATCGGGGCAATTCCACTTTTACCGGAAAATTCCCGAGAAGGGACCACTGGCTCATGTGGTGAGGTCATGGAGAAAAAAAGAAAGAACGGTCTATCCCGGGTCGATTGTTCATGAATATAACGCACCGCGCGCTTCGTAATTTCGGGAAGGATACGATCAAAACGCCATCCAGGTGCCATGGGTAATCCGGAAAACGACTTCGGCATGACCACCCCCTGGCCAGGTTCAAAAAGATAACGGGCATTCGGCGGTGTAACCACGCGATCATTCTCAATAAACGTAAAGGGAGGAAAATTGGGCACATGGGTTCCGAAGTAATAGTCAAATCCACGCTGGGTTGGTCCATCCTGGATTGGCTTTGAATAGTCCCAGGAAAGCCTAGCAAGCGCATTACGAGGTTCCACCATTTGACTTGCCTGAGAACCCGGCCAGTTCCAGCCCAGATGCCATTTTCCGATACACGCCGTCTGATAACCGACTTCGCCGAGCAGAGCAGGAAGAGTCAGTTGATCGGAAGCAATTAAAGGAGGTTCATAACAACCCAACACCCATTCTTGAAGACGCGTGCGCCAACTGTACCGGCCAGTCAGCAGTCCATAGCGAGTAGGTGTGCAAACGGAAGACGGACTATGAGCATCCGTAAAGCTCATTCCCCGATTGACCATCCGGTCAAGCCAGGGCGTCTTGATTTTGTTATTGGGAAAATGAGCCTGAATGTCACCCACTCCGAAATCGTCTGCGAGAATCACGACGAGATTAGGACGATTTGCTCCCTTGGCGACTATCGGTATCATCGTACAGAAAATCAGGATTAACAGTCGTTGCTGTAAAGAGAATGGCATCTTTTCCTTCCTGGTTCGTCTATAGAAAAGCCGCGCTCGGGATTTGGGTAGAAGTACTCCTGTTGCATTCAGATAGGAGACCCTTCTCCCTTGTGTTTTCAATGATTAAACAGGAATTCCCGTGTATTGCAGAGAGCCCAGAGTACGTCTTCCAGTCCTTCTCGACGGTTCGCCGCGTCCTCTACAATATACTGGCAGTGCTCCCGTTCCTGATCCGAAGGCATTCGACTAAGCGTTACCAGATACAATTCTGTAATAGCATGATGGTTATCGATGTCCCCGTCCAAAAACTTGGCAATACGACCGTTCTTGTCGGTAAGTTTCCGGTTAATGAGACTTCCATTGACTAACTGAAGTGTCTGAGCCAGATTTGGCTCTGAGGTGCGCTCACACTCGCATGCAATAACACGTTTAGGCCGTCCCAAAGTGTCAAGAAACACCGACTGGTAGTTCGGATCCGGAAGCTCAATGGCGCGTGTCCCCAACGGTACACCAGGCGCACGAACGCCAAGAGGACCCAGTCCCTGGAAAGGTTCGTGGGTATCACAGGCAAAATCCAATGCATCGAGCAAAACCTCAGCAGGCAGCCGCTTAACCATATAGGTAGAGTAAAATCGACCCTCCGCAAGGTTCTCAGGACCTGGGTTAGAACTGAGTTGGTAAACCCGGGATGTCATGATCGTACGCATCAGTTGTCGCAGATCAAATCGCTGACTGATAAATTCCTCCACCAGAGCATCCATCAGTTCCGGACTTGAAGGCGGGTTGGTAATCCGTAAATCATCAATCGGCTCTACAAGACCGGTTCCCATTAGATAGGACCAGATACGATTCACGATATTCCTGGCCAAAAGTGGATTTTCAGGATCCGTTAACCAGTTGGCAAGCGTCTCGCGTAAATCACTCGATCCATCTATATCAATGGTCTCACCGCCCAATGGAGTGGCTGTAATGATGTCACCACTTCGAGGATGTTTGATCGGTGTAGCCTCTTCGACAAACACAACGGTGTCCTCTCCAATAGCCCCGAAATCAGGACTACTCTTGGTACGAACACCGGTAAAAAAAGCAGCCATTCCATAATAGTCAGACTGACTATAGTTCTCGAAAGGATGATGATGACAGCGCGCACACTGTAAGCGCACTCCCAGAAAAACCTGGGCAGTTGTCTCTGCAAGATCTTCGGGTGCTTTCGAAATCTTGAAATAATTAGCTGGACCACTGTTATAGATCGACCCCCGAGCAGTGATCATTTCACGCGCAAACTGATCCATCGGCTTATTTTCTCGCAGCGACTGGCGAATCCAGTTGTGAAAGGTCCACATGCCGCCATCCCCGATCCCTGTGAACAGTGGAAAACGGTTAATCCTTAATAAATCCCCCCATTTTAAGGCCCAGTAAGCACTCCATTGTTCTCCATATAGATCACGCGCGGGGTCACCTGTTAAACCAAGCAGTTCGTCTACGAGAGCTTCCCGTTTTCGGAGATCCGTAGATTTCAGAAACTGCCTCACCCGCTGTGGTGCTGGAAGGGTACCCACCGCGTCTAGAAAAACGCGCCGGACAAATACTTCATCCGAACAGACTCCCACGGGCTGGATCCCCATATGTTGCCAGTGTGACTTGACGTGTTCGTCAATAAAATTAGCGGGAATAAACGAGGATAGATCGACCTGATCGCTATAAGGAGAACGAATCGTAGAAACACTGGCATACCCCTGGTATCGCACCATGACTGCCGTCTGCCCCGCCCTCAGCACGGTGATCATTCCCCGTTCATTGACAGTTGCAATCGCCTCACTGTGTGTATCGTATTTGGCCCTTCGCGTGACATCTCTTTTGGAACCATCATCGTAGTAAGCCACCACTCGCAATTGTTGACTCTGATCCTTTCTGTAATTCCTTTCATGTGGTAATACCACCAGCTTGACTATCTTCGGTTCTGACTCAAGGGGGCCAGGTACCCCGGAAGCAACCCACTGTTTAATCACTTCGTACGCATCATCACCCCGGTTAAACCGTTTGCCGCCACCATGAGCCACCTCCATGGTGGCTTTACGCAGAATCAGACTGTCTTCTGATTGAATTGGTGAGACTCGACGCTGTGCCCAGTCCCGGGACAAAGCGGCATGATCCTGTGCCGGCGCATGACCAAACAAAGAAAGCTTTAACCCTCCTTGACCATGCTGGGCAGCGTGACAGGCACCCTGGTTACAACCTGATTTCGTGAGTACTGGAATCACTTCCCGCTGAAAACTGACATCGCTGGCACTGGACACCTCGTGTACTCGAACGGTTACTTCTCCAAGTACCTGACCTCTTCTGTCTCGAACAAGGATGCGTCCGGATCCTGAACGCTGAGGAGTCACTTTTCCCGTAGTATCGACCTGGACAATGTCGGGGGTCAGACTTTCATAGTCCACCAGCGCTGTCTCATCCACTCTTTGCTCATCCGTTGTCCAGCTGGTGACCTGAAGCTGAAGCCGCGCCAGACGTCCACGGAGATCCGCGTAAGCAGGATCGATGCGCGTTTTCCTTTGTTCTGATGCAATAACTGAAGAAACAAGGCACCAGGTCACAAGCCCTATGTAAGCCGTGGTATTCCGGTTCAATTATTCACCTTCCCATAGCCGTGTGTCGGGGAATTTCCGCCCTTCGTCAGAACCGAATCGGCTCCTGCCGTATCGGGCCATGCTCGTTCCTCATATCACTTGATCTCGCCGACATTATGACGCGGTCACTCAATGGTTTATTGTACAGAAGTAGAACATAGGCTCCAGTTCTGATATCGCAAGGCGACTGAATATTCCGATTGCTGACTTGGGAACAAAGCCCCCTTTCATTGTCCGACCTCATCCTATACGCAATCTACTTTCCGTTATTCAGACCGTCCCCTCGCTTACCATGAACGCTGTTTTCCGTTTCTCAGAGTGAGAACAATCGTTACAATAAACCGGTTATTTGCTCGATAATAATCGCGGTTTCAGTTCTCCCGTTTAAGGAGAATAGGAGTGCTCAAATTTTATCCAACCCGACTCAGTGATTGTGAGCAGTCGCATCGTCGACGTTTTCTCATGGATGTCGGATCGCTAAGCATGATGGGATTATCTCTGGACATGCTGTTACGCAGCCGGGCTGCCTCAGCTGAAAACAGTACTACTTCCAAGGACGTCAACTGTATCCTAATATGGACTCAGGGTGGAACCAGTCACCATGACACCTTGGACCCCAAGCCTGAATCCCGTGCGGAGGTTCGTGGAGAGTTCGGCGTCATTGATACAACCATTCCTGGGATCCAGTTCTCTGACCAGATGCCAAACTTTTCCAGGGAACTGAACAACTTTTCTGTCATGCGTAATCTCAATCCACAAAACGGCAGTCACGGAACAGCCGACGCCATCATGATGTCCGGTCAGCGTATTAATCCATCGCTGACGTACCCTTGCTTCGGATCCGTCATTGCGAAACAGCGCGGATTCGGTGACTCCATGCCTCCCTTTGTACAGATTGGTACCCACCTGGACCGTCGCTGGGGAGGCTCGACAGCCGGATATCTGGGTATCAACTACAATCCGTTTGAACTCCCCGGAGATCCGAATGAATCGGACTTTACAGTTCGTGATTTGACTCCTCCTTCCGGAATATCATTGTCCCGATCAGACAAAAGGCGTAATGCACTCAAACGACTCGATACGTTTCAACGGGAACTGGACAAACCATCGGAAGCTTTTCAAGCACTGGATGAGTACTACCAAAATGCATTTAGCATTGTTACCTCCCCGGCCACCCAAAACGCATTCCGACTTGAACAGGAAGATAATAAGGTTCGTGATCAGTATGGTCGCAGTTATCTTGGTCAAAGTTGCCTGTTGGCACGTCGCCTGATCGAAGCAGGCGCCCAATTCGTAACCGTTACCAGTGGAGACTGGGACACTCATAACGACAACTTCAACCGGCTACGAAAACTACTGCCACCAATTGACATTGCTTTCCCTGCCTTAATTCATGATCTGAAACAGCGAGGAATGCTGGACCAAACACTGGTTGTATGGCTTACGGATTTCGGCCGAACTCCCATCATCAACTCCGCAGCGGGAAGGGATCACTGGTCTTCGGTGGGAAATGTGTGTATGGCCGGTGCCGGCGTGCCGTCGGGCCAGGTGTTCGGAAAAACCGATGCAACCGGTGGCCAGACCGTAGGTGGAGAACACTATCCAGCAGACATTGCAGCCACAATCTATTCCAAGCTTGGTATCCCCCTTACCATGACACACACCACTCCGGACGGTAGACCCATCCGTCTCTGTGAAGGTCATCCGATCGACGAACTGACAGGGTAAGCATGTTCTCCACAATGCATTCTCATCACCCGAAATACAGCTGGCATCACAACATTACAGAGTGGTTTGTTTTCAGTATCGGATTTTGGTTCTGCTCGCACGTCGTCGCTCAAGGGACCGGATTCAGGCAACTGACTTCCACCTATCCTGTAGCCGTTCAACGCGGAACTCAATCCAGTGTTTCCGTCCGTTCTACTTTCACCTTGGATAAATCGCATACTGCGCTATTTCATAAAACTGGAACACGACCTGATATCAAAATGGTACTTGCTGAATCCGAGCCACGGCCCGCACCCCGAGTTGAAGAAAAATCAGTAGGCACGCCATTTCAATTTCACGTCGACGTTTCACAAAGCACCAATCCCGGGGTATACGAATACCGGATTGGTACGCGAAACGCAGTCTCCAGTGTTTCCCACCTGCTTGTAACCGACTACCCCGTTATTAAAGAAGCCCCGGAAAACAATGCGACACCAGAGACGGCCCAGCCGGTCACCATTCCCTCTGCTGTTTGTGGGATATGTGAGGACTTTGAAGACCTTGACTGTTATCGTTTCAAAGCAGTTGCTGGACAAGAACTCACCTTCCAAATTTTTGCACAGCGTGTCACGGAAGGTATTCACGACATGGCTGCACGAATCGGCATCCATCTCATGGACTCGATGCTGACCCTTATCGGACCGGACGGTAAGCCCGTCGCGCAGAACAACAACTTCGTGGGCGGTGACTCTTTCCTGGCATACACGATTCAGAATACCGGTGAATACGTGCTCCAGGTACGTGATTTCCGCTACGCGGGTGATCCGCGATACACCTACTGCGTTGAGATCTCAGATCAGCCATTTGTAAAACACATCTTTCCTTTTGCTTTCCAGAAAGGTACGGATTCCCCGGTCGAAATAACCGGTTATGGCCCCAAGGATCTTAAAGAGAATCATATCCAGATCGATGCCGATGAGCCCACTGGACGACAGGATCGACGAATGGAAACGTCAACGGGTATTACCAACCCGTTTCCCATCCTGGTAACGGACTACCCCAACGTTTGTGAACCTGAAAATTACGAATCAAAAGAAGTGCCCATGGCGATTTCTTTTCCCATGGGAGTAAACGGACAACTGAAAAACAAAGGAGAGCGTGATACTTTTTCGTTCTCTGCGAAAAAGGATGCCCACTATCGTTTCGAAACCATTTCTATTGACCGCAGCCTGCTACTGGACAGCGTAATCGAAATTCATGACCCAAACGGCAAGCTCGTCGCAAAAGCGGATGACGGACTCCATACAAGCGATGCTTTACTCCTATTTCAAGCTCCCTGTGACGGCACGTTTTACGTCTCGCTCCGTGACATCAATCATCGTGGTGGAGAACGATTCCTTTACCATCTCCGAGCAGAACATACAGGCCCCGACTTCGAGATACATGGTGAATATTACTACGGCATGCTCGCTCCGGGTACACATACGATATGGTTTGCCCGTATCCGGCGTCTCAACGGTTTCGAAGGAGCCGTAAAGCTCTCCGTAGAAGGCCTTCCGGAAGGTGTAACGTGCACCCCTGTCACACTCATCCCAGGAATGCAAGAGTGCGGCCTGATTCTCTCCGCTGCGGCAGATGCGCCTATCAGCGCAACCCTTGCCAGGGTGTCTGGAAAAGCCATGATTCCCGACGCAAAGGGGAATCTTCGCGAAACTATTCGATTCGGACGAGTGACCTGTGAACAACGTCGAGCGGGCGCCAGTTTATTGAGACGCTGGCCGATTCAGACTCAAATCGTAGGCGTGACCGAGCCAATGGACATACTGAAGGTTGAAACCACAACGCGTAACATCGTACTTCAGCCCGGCGGAAAAACTGTTATCCAGATTCGTATTGAGCGTCACCCAGAATATCAGGCCCTTGTCCAGCTTGATATGGCCTTTACCTTCGGAAGCCGTGTTTTTGGGAAACAGCTACCTCCCGGAATCAGCATGTCAAAAGAAAGCCAAGTGCGACTCACGGAGAACGCCGTGGAAGGAACGATCGTACTCGAAGCTGCACCAGACGCACTTCCCGTTGCGCGTCTCCCGATCGCCTGCCTGGCACGCGTACCGGTCACGTATTCAATCATGACCAACTACGCCTCTGCTCCGGTATTCTTGAGTGTTGAACAACATCATCCCTGAAAAATCCACTTCCACAGTTTCCATGAACCTTCTCTTCAGGGAGTTCGAATCGATTTTACGAAAGAGATGACATCGGCCAAATCCTGTCTGCTGAGATCCTTTTCGAGTCCTTCCGGCATTAGCGACATACCGGTCGATGTAAGCGTATCGATATTCATGCGAAATATTACATCTTGTTTTGCTTCCGCACGCTGAAGAGTAAGACTGTTCGTCGTTTCCGTTACGATGATACCGGTGTACACGCGTCCTTGCCCGGTAACCAGTGTGTATACATTGAAGTTCGGTTGTGCTTCACGATTAGGATCAAGAATAGCAATCAATAGATCCTCCGGTGACTTGTTCTGTACAGACGATAGATTAGGTGCAACCCGGTAACCGATGTCTCCAACCTGATGGCAAATCGCACATTTTTCTCCAAAAACCTTTTTCCCACGTTCCACATCCCCTTGGATATCAAGCACATCCTGAAAATTATTAACCACCTCAGCGCGGTTGGAATTGACTTCGCTGTCGAAAAGATTACGGCTGCGTGAACGGATCGCGGCCTGAGGATGATTCATCAGTGTCTGCTTCTTATCCCGTTCAATTTCACTCGGTTTTATGAAATCTGATTCAATAGCTGTCAGCAGTATCTGAATGCGATCAGACCTGGAGAGGATCGCATCGACTACCGAACGGCGAACCCTTGGACTATATCCGCTCCATTCCTGCAGCAAATCATCACCCACCTGATCCGAGTCCTGGACGGCCATTGATTGTACTGCGGCCATTTGTAGCGGTTGAAGCACCTGTGGCGACAAAAACATGCGCAGCGGTTCACGTGCAAGGATCCAATCCGCAAACCCCAGAAACTGTATGGCAGCCGTACGGTCATCCAGTGGGTATTGATCATCCTTCGCTACACGCGCTGCATGCCGAAAGCGATCCGCTAACTGGCCACGGAACTTCTTGGGCACTTGATCTTCTTCCAATAAAACACTCAGAGATGTACCTCGTCGACTGAGCCCTTCTCCCAGCCCGGCCAACAGTCTCTGCTGCAAAGCAAGGGGCACCTGTGGAGAAGTTACATCCGAAAGCAATCCTACCGCCGAGGTTGTCTCAGGATAGGTGCCAATCATGGACGCCAATTGTGCCAGGATTTGCGGAACATGATTCTTTGAAAGGGCATTTCCATCTCTGATTATCAAATCAATCAGCCGGCCAGCGGACTCTCCTGCAGAAGATAATAACGCCGATTGGATCTCTGGATGATCACCGACGCGTACGGCCATTCCTGCCAGTCCTCTGATAGCTCGATCATCCCTGCTTTCTCCCAGTGTAAACGCCAATTGGAACAGAACATGTTTATTGTTGTCATCGCATAGATCCAGAAGCGATTCCAGTACTTCAGGGGAGTGTCTGAGAAAGGATTCGGCAAGCCGAACCGCATGCGCCTTTACCCTCGGGTGTGGATCCTTGAGCCCACGCAATACGTGGCTCTTCTTCAATGCGTTCAGTCCTTTAAGCGTATACAAAGCATGCAGTCTACCCAACGGACGATCCGTGGAGGCCAGAAACTTTTCTATCAGAGGGACAATCCTTCTGTCACTCTGTTCCCACAACAAACGCTGCGCTGTATAGCGTATCCATCCGTTATCAGACCCCAGTTGCCTGACCTGTTGCTCCTGATTAAGCTTTCCCGGAAACTGCACCTCGATCCGTTTCATGCCCGGGCTGACCAGTCGATAGATACGACCGCGCTCCTTTCCACTTGTTAAATGCAGAAACTCCTTGATGGCATCTGGAATCGAATAAGGATGCTCGACTGTTTCCCGGTACATATCCAACACGAATAGCGTGCCGTCTGGCGCGTTAACAAAATTCACTGGGCGAAACCAATTATCTGAAGAACGAACAAATTCTTCACCCGCATCAGCACGCTCTGCTTGATAGACGATATCTTTATTGTAAATACGTTTTCGATGAACCAGATTACCTCCCACATCACCAATAAATGCATTCCCTCGAAATTCCTTCGGGTACGCATTTCCACGATAGATGGTAACACCCGTAGCGGATGTGAAATAACCAACCGGATATTCCGTTGGTATGCCTTCCGTTTTGAGAGTGGGATCCAGTGGTCGGAATTCCCATATTCCCTCTTTGTTTAACACCAACTTGTATCCCTTGGCTTCCGCACGCCATTTCTGGCGAATAATGCGCCACGGCTCTGGAGGACTGGCTCGGAAAACACGCGCACTGGATCCATCTGTTGCTATACTGCGGATCGCGTTAGGTGCCACATAATAGGGATTTCGGGCAAGGTATCGCTCTCGAAAAATAACTTGCTGAATATGGTTGCTGTTGCTGCATACAAAACGAGTCCCCCAGTCATCCATGGTGTGGCCGAATTGCAATCCCCCCGTAATCCGTTCGAACTCTTCAGTCATTGGATCAAACTTCAGGTCAAATCCATTGGTGGAAAACAGTGGCTGCTTGCGGTGTAACAGTTCCTTAGGATTTCGACCGGCAGCAAAATAAATTCTATTATCTATTCCCCACTGAAGCCCGTTGGTCACGGATTGCACATTATCGCGACCGAAACCAGACAAAACAACTTCACGAACGTCAGCGCGATTGTCACCATCGGTGTCTTTGAGATAGTACAGATATTGTGGTGCCAGAACGAAAATTCCACCACGATAACAACAGACCGAAGTCGGCCAGCTGATCTGATCAGCAAACACCTCACTGCGATCCATGCGTCCATCACCATCGGTATCTTCCAGAACACGGATGATCCCGGCATTGCTCAACCCACCCCCATCCGGGTTCAGTTTCGTTGGTTCCTGAGAGAACGGATATCCGTGCATTTCCGCCACGTACATGCGTCCCATCTCATCAAAACAAGCAGCAACAGGGTCCGCAACCAGCGGTTCCGAGGCAACCAGTTCTAATTGGAATCCACGCGCCTGCTGAAATGTCTTCAGTACATTGGCAGGCTCTGTTGCCACAATACGTGGCATCTCCTCTTTCGTTACCTTGCGTTCCCTGGGTTTAGTTTCTGTCGCCCTGGTCACAGAAACCAATCCCCCTACCATACAAACCACAGCGCCTGTTCCCAGCCATCGACAAAACCCCATCCAAGGTATTGTACGCAAGTCGATCATTTGTTCAGTCCTCTGACAATTATCCACTAGAACCAGGAGTTATGTCCCGTAAAACAAGCCTTTCTGAAACCAAAATAACTACATGGTCACGTATACACATCCGCCTGTCCATCGGACAGCATTACCTGGTTCTCATCCAAACAAAATCTGAAAAACCAATCTAATTTCCACGCAGGTCAAAAAAAGACAACCGACCCTGATTCAGGGTCGGTTGCAATGAAATCGAACAAAGCAGCACAAGCTCTCGCAAAACCACGGTTATTTCAGTCCACTCACTACCAGTAGTTTACCAGCCGGAG
>CAXEIY010000195.1:0-7733 GCA_963996245.1 uncultured Planctomycetia bacterium
ATATCGAAGGATAAAGTCAATCTAAATCACCGTTCTCCATGCTATCAAAATGACTGCAACCACTCGCTCTCATCGAATACCGTTCCCTAACCGCAATTAGCCTCTCTACTTCCGTATGCAATAAAGAAATCGGTCCGTACGGAGATACAGGGAATTGTCCGATACGGCAGGTGAAGCGTTCAACCTGCTGTCATCTTCTTCAAAAACATTGTGAGCAATGAGATCGAATTCAGACGCGGCACGTACCACATAGGTACCTCCATGTTGAGAAAGATAGTAGATCCGGTCATGCACCCGAATCGGAGAGGCGTAAATTAAACCGGGCTGCGGGCTCATTCTCTGTTGATATATAAATTCGCCGGTAGCAGCATCCTGACAATATGCAATGCCGTTACGCTCACTGGCCCAATACAGCTTGCCCTGGTAATAGAGAGGTGAGGTAACATTTGATCCACGGTTCTTTCGCCAAAGAACACGGGTTTTGGTCACATCTCCTCTACCGCCTGATCGGACAGCAAGACCGGTATGACCACCTCCGATGGCATAGATAATTCCATCGTTTGAAACCACGCTCGGACATACATATCGATGAATCCCTTCACTGCGCCACAATTCTTTTCCGCTGTCAGGATTCATACCAATAATCCAGTCCTGAATACTGAGCACGAGTTCTGAAGCTTGACCACTAACGGGTACGATCAAAGGTGTATTCCATGAAGAGTTAATTCCGCCAACACTCCACACGGTAGCCCCGGTCTCCTTATCGAGTGCCATCAATTTCCTGGATTCGACACTACTGTTAACAATGAGAAGATCTCCATGCAGAATCAAAGAGCAAGCCGAACCCCAGTGATGGATCCCCTCTCCGACAGACACTCGCCATAACTGTTTGCCACTGAGATCAAAACAGAAAACACCTGACTTGCCGAAGAACACGTAGAGCCGTTCACCATCTGTTACGGGAGTGCTGGAAGCATATCCGTGATAGGCGCCTTCACCCTGATAGGCATGTTCGGGTAAGACCGGTTCAAAACGCTTTTCCCATATAACATTCCCGCGCGCGCGATCGAGACACACCAAATGCCTTTTCAACTGACTCATTTCTCCTTCAGACGGATGGATTCCGTAACCGGAATAACCAATCACAAACACAAAATCGCCTACAATAATAGGCGTTGCGGTTCCTGGTCCTGGAAGTGAACGTCGCCAAGCCACGTGTTTTTCAGACGACCAGGTTTCCGGAATATTCCCTTCCACTATTCCCATCCCGGTTGGTCCCCGGAATTGTCTCCAGTCAGCACCAGTCGTACCCAACAGGATCACAAGCATCACGCCTGAACACAGATGATTAATAGACCGCTTCATATTCCCAGTCCCCATAAAAACTGCCATGCCAAGACCGATATCAAAACACCACTTGTCACTCTCGACACCCGCTTTCGGAATATTATCGGTCCAGTTTGCTTTCCGAAAAGAATGATGAATCCTAACCTGCTATCCCAGTCGGTTCAATCAAAAGCATTAAGCGGCATTTTCTGCACAGCATGCAAGACCTTGTAACGCAGGGACGTTTTAGCACGTTTCACATTGTTTTCAAACGGTACGATGCGGTATCATCATGAGTAATGGTGTGACACAACCATGACGCCTTCCAACGTACTTCCGCTCTCTAAACAGGGCTTTTGTCACACCCGTATTGGACTTCAGGTATTGATCATTATTATTCAGCTATCGGCCAGGTTCGAATGGTCTTCTCGGTAATGCGAGGCATCGTTTATGTCAAAACGATTTGTACTAGAACCAGATCTGCTCTCCATTTCCTGCCACAGCAGGCGTACACTCCTCAAAGCATCCCTGCCAGGTACACTGGGACTCCTGCCGCAACTTGCGACTGGGTCCATGTCTGAAGTGCCAGAACCCTCCAAAGCCAGCAAAACAGCGTGTGTGGTGTTTTTCCTCGATGGCGGACCCTCACACCACGATACGTTTGACCCTAAACCAAGTGCTCCAGCCGAGGTACGCGGAGAGTTCAGTACCATCAATACGACCGTTCCCGGCATAGAGATCTCCGATCAGCTTCCTCAACTCGCAAAACAGGCACATCAGTATTCCATCATCCGTTCCCTCTATCACGACAACCCGAGCCATGCACCCGCTGAACATCAGATGTTAACCGGCTGGATGGGTAGTCGGCCAGGAACAGCCCGTGCGGTAATTGAAAGACCTTCTCTTGGCTCGGTTGTCGCCTCGCAGCGTGGAACACGTGTAGCAGGCATGCCGGCATATGTTGCCATCCCATGGAGCTTTCATCACGCCTATGGCGGTTCACCTTTCGGTGCGGCATCATATCTGGGCCCGCGTTTTGAACCCTTTGAAAGCGGACATCCACCGACTTCCATAACGGACTCTTTTGAAGTACCCGGCTTACGGTTGCTCGAAGACCTGTCAGACAGACGACTCCTGGCCCGAAAGGACTTATTAAACCAGATCGATCATCCAGACCATCAACATGCCTCTGCTAAACGATTGTCCACCTTTGCAGATGAAGCATTGCATATGCTGGTCAGTGACCAGGTTCGATCCGCCTTTGACCTCTCCACAGAATCTAAATCACTTCGGGAACGCTATGGCGCACATGAATGGGGACAAGGGGCGTTGCTGTCCCGACGACTCATCGAATCGGGAGTGACATTTGTCATGCTGCAGTGTGGTCTCCGCCAAGATTGGGATACGCATAGCAAGAATTTTCCCCGACTCAAAGACACGCTTTTGCCAGCCATGGATCGAGCTGTTGCCTCCCTTCTGGAAGACTTGTCAGAAAAAGGATTACTAGACGATACGCTCGTTCTGGTAATGGGTGAATTCGGAAGAACGCCGGTCGTTAACAAGTCTGCTGGCCGCGATCACTGGGCTTCCGTTTTCAGTGCAGTGATGGCTGGAGGTTCGATCAAGTCTGGTCAGGTAATCGGCGCTAGCGACAAAACAGGGGCTTATCCGAAACACAGACCCGAACATGCCCGGAATCTTTTTGCAACGATGTATCAAGGGCTCGGGATTGACTTTCACAAGTACGTCAACGATCAGCAGGGGCGCCCCATCCCCGTGCTGGGAAATGCCAAGCCCATACAAGGTCTGTTTTAAGGCAGTGGCAACAACGTGTTTCCACTGCTCAGGACTTCCCTTCGATGGCCAACATGTTGTTATGATGAAATGGCCGATGCACCGCAAAAGCTAATTTGCCCTCTTCATCGGCACCCTGTACTTGCATCCTTCGATCAGTATTCCTAGGCTACGTTCCAACGACATAAGGACTCTTGTTTCGTAAACTTTCACAAGTTATTTGCGTTTCAGAGGCGCAACCTCACGCTTCGGTTGCTCCTGCAAATGAGGTGCTCAGCATGGATCGGCGTGATTGTCTCAAGCAAATCAGCAGCAAAACAGGGATGGGAATGTTATTTCCGGCTCTTTTGCATCATCAGTCCCGCCCGTCTCCTGTCATAAACGGTGCGGAACACGCCTGGGTTATCAATGATCCCGAATTTCCTATCGACGCGAAACTGTCTAACTGTCCTGGCAGTAAACCCAAACGAAACTATTCCATACAACACATCCTATCGCAAATGCGTGTGTATGGAATTGATCGAGTGGTTATAAGCCATGTTTGTTACTACGGGACAGATAATGCCTATACCCTTCACTGCATCCGTCAGTACCCTGAACAGTTCACGGGAGTCGGGCTGCTGGTTGGTCACAGACTTCACCGGCCTGACGACCCGGAAAATCCACGCAGACTAAATCATCTCATGGATCAAGGTCTGGCTGGTTTGCGGTTAAGCCCCATTTACGACCCTGGACGTGTCTGGTTGAACGATCCTGTCAGCTATCCGCTTTGGGCCAGAGCACAGGAACGAAGAGCCGTCTTCAATATTTTTCTCACTGCCCACCAGATTGATCAGGTTGCGGACATGGCCAACCGTTATCCGGGAGTAAACATCGTCATTGACCATTTCGCCATGATCGACATCCAGCGCCCGGATGACGAAGGAATTGAACGACTGCTTGACCTGCAGCGTTTTCCGAATGTATTCATCCGAACTTCACTACATAATCCATCTCAAGAATCCATTCCATATCGCGATATGTGGCCCTACTTGAAACGCATTTATCACACCTTTGGGCCCCGCCGCATGATTTATGCAAATTTTTACGAACTATTAATCATGCAGGATCTAATTCCATTTTTTTCCAGTGACGATAAAGAATGGATTCTTGGTAAAACGGCCTTGTCTGTCTACTTCTCGGGAAAATAATGAAACCCGTGTCCCCCTCTGTCGCAGGAATCACATCCTTATGACTGTTATCGACTGGCTGATCGTAGTGGTTGTTAATGGAGCGATTATTGGATATGGCATGCGCAAAGCCAGCGATACAAAAACCTCTTTTGACTGGTTTCTCGCCGCACGCGGACTTCCGTGGTGGGTCGTAGGGTTATCCATGTTCGCGACTGCTGTCGATAGTGGAGATTATGTCGCAGTAGCCGGAGCGTCGTACCAGTATGGGATGTCAATGATTACCGAATGGTGGATCGGATTAACCCTTGCCTGGGTAATTTGTGCCTACTTCGTATTCCTTCCCATGTACCGCACCGCCATGTTTACCAATGCGGAATATCTCGAATATCGCTTCGGGACGTTTACACGTACTCTCAGTGTTCTCATCCAGGTGCAATACCGAACCAATGTTCTGGCTAATGTATCGTATTCACTGTACCTGACATTCGGCATTTTAACCGGATGGGACACCTGGCAAACCTGGATACTGGTCGTCGCGATCGCAGCCGGAGCGGCTATCTACACTTCCATGGGAGGTCTCCGGTCTGTAGCCATCACCGACAGTATCCAGTCATTAGTCATGCTGGCAGCAGCCATTGTACTCTGGTTTACAGTATGGAATCATATCGGAGGATGGGACGCCCTGGAAACAAGACTGGACGAGGTGGAAACTAACCTCAGCAAAACACTCTTGTACGTAGGAGGCTACTCTGAGCCAGGAGCGCCACCGGTCCTTATTGCCATAGGCTGGATCCTCGTTCTATTCGCCTATTGTGTCGTCAACCATTCCCAATCCATGCGTATGTTGGCCTCACGATCCGAATGGGACATGAAAATGGCAGCGCTCATAGCCAGCGTGATAACCGTACTGATGATGTGGTTTAATATAACCATTGGGATTCTGGGACGAGCCATTTTTCCTGATCTCGAACAGGGTGACCAGGTCTACCCTCAGCTCATCAGTCAGTTCCTCACAACCGGACTGATTGGTATCGTCGTAGCCGGAATCCTTGCAGGTGGAATATCTACCTTTGATTCAATCGGGTCGGCACTGGCAGCCGTCATCACCCGCGATCTTTATGCCCGTTTTCTGGTACCCAACCAGACGGATGAGCATTACCTCACTCTTTCGAAGATTCTCACCTGTCTGGTCATTGCTGTCTCCTTTGCCTACATCCCATTTCTCGAAGGCGGGATGGTTGAATTCTACCTCAACATCACTCGGGTAGCGGTAATGCCCCTATTTACCATTTATCTGATGGGAGCGTTGACTCGAGTACACCGCCGTTCCGGTACGGTAGGGCTGATCGTAGGTATCGGTTTCGGACTAAGCGCTTTTCTTGGTAATTACCTAGACCTGGAGTTGCCCATCTGGTGGTCGAACAAATGGTGGGGGTACCTGTGGAGCCTTATTCTGCCGGCCTCCAGCATGGTGTTATATAGCATTTGCTACGGCTGGATTCCGAAGGATGCCACACAGGGACTGGTATTCTCTGGAAGCTCATTGCCCAAAGAAGGAAAAGAAACAACGATAGCCTTGAAAGACACCTGGATTGAAAGAACACGCAAGTCCGTTCCTCAAATGCCGGAATATCCGTTTCCCATACCGGAACAGGGAATACCCTGGTACCTTAAACCCCATCTATGGATATTTGCCTTTCTATCGGTCATGGCTTTTTTGAATTTCTACCTCTTCTGGTAGTGTCTAATCAGAGCCATCCAACCCCTCAGACGGCCTGCGACGAATTTCGGGTTCGTGCGGCATTTTATCGCCCATTCCGCTTTTCACGGGGTGGTGATTTTCATTTACAAGAAGCCGAAATACATCGCTCCGCGCGTAATGTCCGGTCACATCGAGATCGTATTTCCCACGGACAATATCTTCCATGTCCATATCGGCAATCAGGAGGCTTTCACCTTCATAATTCGGCCCCGCCAACACCGAACCCGCCGGACTGATAATACAGCTTCCACCTCTGGACAGCAGGGTATCCGGATCGTTTCCAAAGATCGTTTTAAACGCATCCGGAAAATCTCCACGGCGTATGAATTGACAACTTGAAAGGACAAAACACCGGCCCTCAATCGCCACATGGCGCATCGTCGGAAGCCAGGTTTCACGACTATCTGCGGTCGGTGCGCAATAGAGCTCAATGCCTTTCGAATACATTGTCATACGTAACAAGGGCATGTAATTTTCCCAGCATATCACACTACCCAGTTTACCTATTGCCGTATCATATACCGGCAACGTGGAGCCATCTCCCGTCCCCCAAACAACTCGTTCATGTGCGGTAGGCATTAGTTTACGATGCTTACCCAGATATCCGAACTCCGGATCAAAAAACAGAACCGTACAAAAAAGGGTCCCCCCTTCGCGTTCCACAACACCAATAACCATGTACAGGTTATATTGGCTCGCAATTTCAGAAAGGCGAGTGACATGCGGGCCCGGGATTTCCAAGGCAGCTTTCCAATAATCGAGAAATTGATCTCGACCATCCGATGTTCGATTACCCATACTTGCGCCGAAGGTAGAGCCCCAGGGGTAGCCTCCGAGAAAGGCCTCTGGAAACACAACCAGCTGCGCCTTCTCATCTGCAGCTTTTCGGGACCACTGTTCAACATGGGCTATTGACGACTCGACATCAAATGGAGCACATGACGCCTGCACTACGGCCCCTCGAACGACAGTCACTGCTAATCTCCATTACTCAGAAGTCGTACCCGGCCTGTTAGACAAATATTCTTAAACCACCATGATCGATGGGCTCGACTACGATCAGCAAACCCCAGAATCGCTAGACGATTATCTGGAATCTAACGAGTCAGAGTAATCCAATGGCCGATAACTACTTGCTCACCTGAACATAAGACTGGAATTCAAGCTCCGGATGTTCTTTCAAATCTGTCAGTACTCGGAAACGCCCGGCCAATCGCCCCTCAATATCATTCGCAGTAAAGGTCACCGGTATCACATGTACCGCCTTCAACTCCAGCGGTATTTCAATGCGAAAAGAATCCGCTCCTTCGATCTGCTCCAAACCGGTTACACGGAAGGGCTGCCTGGCCCGAATAACCACGGGTCTGGTTACCTTATCTCCAGGCTTCAATACTCCCAGGAACAAATTAGCCGGGTTGACTACGACTGACGGTTCGATTTTCGCTTCTACTCGAACAGGAACGCTCTCCCGTTTTCTGTCATTGGTACGTAACCACACCTGGTCACGTAGATACCCTGTCGGAGCATCAGGAAGCACGCGAATCGTTAATTCGTAATCAATACGGCCGCCTCTTTGACTTAAGGGCGTAAGGCTCGCCTCCAGAAATGGATTTCGAGAGACTACTTCTTCAATGGCCCAGTTCGATCGTCCTGCATATTGAATCGTAATCAACTTTCGA
>CAXEIY010000196.1:0-8312 GCA_963996245.1 uncultured Planctomycetia bacterium
AGAGAACTCGCCCGTGAAATCGCGGTCGGATCGTAAGGAAGAAGGGAGTCCTCTCCAATGAGTCTCATAACCAGGTCCGTGAGGCATCTACAACATACCCTCCACAACGTGATTCGCGTCCTTGTCTTAGCTAGGTTATTTAGGATAAAACATGGGCAAATCACATTGATCGATGGCAATCATCGTATAACACTGGGCGATCCAGCGCACGACCTTAGTGTAACGGTACGGGTTCACAACCGACGCTTTTATAGCCGACTTCTATTTGGAGGGGAAATTGGTGTCAGCCAATCGTTCCTCATGGGTGACTGGTCCTGTGAACAGATGACGGATTTGATTCGAATACTCATTCGTAATCTGTCGCTCGCCGATGACTGCCAGCGTGGTTTTGCCCGTTTGCATCATATGTTTGACCGACTAAGACACGGCCTGCGTAGAAATTCCCAAAATGGATCTTTGAGAAATATAAGCCAGCACTATGACATAGGTAATGACTTTTTCAGTCAGTTTCTTGACTCCACCTGGAGCTACTCATGCGGGATATTCCCCTCAGAAGAATCGACTTTAGAGGAAGCCTCTATCGAAAAAATGGATCGCATTTGTCAGAAGCTGGAGCTCAACCCATCAGATCATCTTCTTGAAATTGGTGGCGGATGGGGAGGACTGGCTGTCTATGCTGCGACACATTTCGGATGTCGCGTCACAAGTACCACTCTTTCTTCAGAACAGTACATGGTAGCTTGCAAACGAGTCAAGGAAGCTGATCTTGAATCGCGCGTCACTATTCTTCAAAAAGACTATAGGAACCTGCATGGGAATTTTGACAAGATCGTTTCGATAGAAATGATTGAAGCCGTCGGCCATCAATTTTACACGACCTTCTTTCAAAAATGCTCGGAATTGGTCAAGCCTGAAGGATTGATGTTACTACAAGGTATTGTGATCAAAGACCAGCGATTCCAACAGCATATCACGACTGTAGATTTTATTCGCCACTTCATTTTCCCTGGTGGGTGTGTGCCTTCTGTCACTGCACTGATGCAGGCCATGACACAAGGTTCCGACATGCGATTGATCGATCTGGAAGACATTACCCGTCACTATGTCAGCACCCTTCAACGCTGGAAACTCAACTTTCTGTCCAATATCAGGATAATACAAAGTCTCGGTTATTCAGAGCGATTCACACGGATGTGGGAACTTTATTTCGATTACTGCGAAGCCGGTTTCGCGGAGCGGCAGATTAACACGATTCATATGGTGTTTGCCAAACCCGCTTTCCAGGATGAAATTGGTCGTAACCCCGTTGCTTCGTGTGCCGGTAGCCGATCAAATCACTATCATTGGCAGTCTGCTCATGAGGAAATTACGCCATGATGGTTGTTCCGACGCTCCTCTCGGCATGGTTTGTCTTGATTTTTCTCATGACCCTGTGCTGGATCATACAACGGAAAACCGGAAAGGCTGCCATTGTCGATGTCATGTGGTGCTTCGGTGTCCTCGCTGCATCCCTGATCTGCATCTCTCAGGCACAAAATGGCATTCCCATGCGACAGGGACTGGCTGGCATGCTAATTAGTGCATGGTCATTGAGACTGGGTGTTCATTTAGCGCGACGAACTTTACTAAACTCAGAAGACGGAAGATATCAGACCCTGAAAAAACAATGGGGCAAAGCTGCTCAAAGAAAAATGTTTTGGTTTTTTCAGTTTCAGGCCTTTACTTGTGTGCTGTTTGCTATTCCTCTTCTCATAGCCTCTAACAATTCCAAGCCGTTGGGAGTTTTCGATGGGGTCGGGTTCATGATCGGGGCAATCGCTATCACCGGAGAATGGGTTGCGGATTTCCAACTCACTCGTTTTCGAGCACAACCTAAACGCGATGCTGGCGTCTGCACACAGGGTTTATGGTACTATTCCCGTCATCCAAACTATTTTTTTGAGTGGTTACACTGGTGGGCCTACGTTTTCCTTTCAACAGGGTCCCCACTTGCCCCATTCTCCCTGGTCGGTCCCCTCGCCATATTTTACTTTCTTTTTTGTATCACGGGCATTCCACCCACCGAAGCACAATCGCTTCAGAAACGGGGACTTGCTTATCAAACATACCGGGAAACAACGAGTGCATTCTTTCCATGGCCTCCACGGTACAAATCATAAAAATCAATAAACAACTAACCGGCTGTCCTGCGAGTGGACTGATGTCCGTATTTTACCGTTACAAAACATAGCATGCCCAGATATTCGCGTGGAATGTTCACACCTACAGCACCCTCACCCCAATACCTATATATCCTATCTATTCCAAACTAATAATGCCGTGAATATCTTCTCGAATTTCCCCTCTTATCAGTAGTTTATCCAAAAGATTTTCCTTTTTGGTGTTCGAAATAAACTATAGATATGTTAGTTTGTCGCCAAATGTAAGACCCCCGTAAGACGGTACCATCAGAAGTCTTTTATCAGAGTTATTTCTGAACACGTCTATCGGATGTCGATAAGAATTCTGCTGTGGTCTGTTGTTAAGGGCAGTCGTTGCTGGCTGAGTCGTTGTCGGAACAGGTACCGTCCTCGCCAATCTTACAAATCTTATTACTCGCGAAAAGGACATACACCCAGGTCCTCGCACCGGATCGTAATGGTTTCGTGCCTTGTATGATGCACCTTACAGATATAATGTACACGGAAAATACGGTGTGCCGCTTTGTCCAATTTTCGCTGAGAAACGGCCTATCAAGGAGTTTTTCAATAATCTCATGAGTCAACAAGTTCAAGAAACAAAACTACAACCACGAGGGCCTGCCAACAGAACCTCTGATAAAACGGCTTTTTCCCGTAAAAGCACCACTTTGAGTGCGCCGGAACAGGCACCGGATGACAAGATTGAATGGGTGCGCAGTATCCCGTTTTTTGCTATGCACGTTCTTTGTCTGGCTGTCTTCTGGGTCGGCTGGAGCCCTATCGCCGTAGGAATGGCCGTCGTTTTGTATTCTGCAAGATCTTTTGGGTTAACCGGTTTCTATCATCGCTATTTTGCCCATAAGGCATTTAAAACGTCCCGATGGTTTCAATTTGTCGGCGCGTGCCTGGGTAATGCGGCAGTGCAAAGAGGTCCCATCTGGTGGGCGGCTCACCATCGTGCTCATCACCAGTTCTCAGACACGGAACATGATGTTCACTCGCCCGTTTCACAAAGTCTTTTTCATAGTCACATCGGATGGATTTTGACGCGCGACAATTATAAAACCAACGAGCGTTATACTCCTGATCTGTTGCAGTTTCCAGAACTCGTCTGGCTGAACCGGTTCGAACTGGTAGTTCCGGCGGTGCTCACTGCCACGCTTTTCTCCATCGGTTACGCTCTGGAAAACTATGCTCCCGGCCTGGGTACCAACGGGCTGCAGCTGATAACCTGGGGCCTGGTTTCAACCATCGCGTTACACCATTCGACTTTCTGTGTTAATTCTATTTGCCACCTGATTGGAAGTCGCCCATACAAAACCCCTGATGACAGTCGTAACAACTTTATTGTCGCCATTATGACCGGCGGTGAAGGGTGGCACAACAACCACCATCATTACCCTGGATCAGCAAGAAATGGATTTCGATGGTGGCAAGTTGATGTCACCTACTACATATTGGTTGTCCTGTCTTGGTTTCATATTGTCTGGGACTTAAAACCGGTTCCTGATAGTGTGTTGTCAAACAAGGACCAGAACTAACGGTCCCCTGAGAATCCTGTATCATGCGTGTTGTGGTTACTGGCTCGTCGGGTATGGTTGGAAGTGCTCTGACAAACAGACTGTCAGATCCGGAAACGGAAATCTTCCGCCTGGTCAGAAATGAATCGAAACATGAGACCGACATCCCCTGGAATCCCGAGACCGGAATTCTTGACCGACTTCAGCTCGAAAATATGGATGCAGTCGTACATCTGGCAGGCGAAAACATCGCCGGTCGAAGGTGGACCCGTTCACAGAAAGACCGCATTCTCAACAGCCGTGTGCAGAGCACACAGTTGTTATGCCAGAGTCTGTCCAGTCTAAACAACCCTCCTTCCGTTCTTGTTTCGGCTTCAGCTATCGGCTTTTACGGTCATCGCGGCGAAACGGTGTGTGGAGAATCGACCTCAGCAGGTACCGGATTTCTTGCGGAAGTCTGCCAGGCCTGGGAATCCGCTACACAACCCGCACGACAAGCTGGAATCCGCGTTATCCATCTGCGCATTGGGATTGTTCTTAGTACCGTTTCAGGTGCATTGGCAAAAATGCTCATGCCCTTTAAGTGCGGAGTAGGTGGCAAGGTCGGGGCTGGCGAACAATACTGGAGCTGGGTGTCACTCAATGATCTGATAGAAATGATCTTACATTGCATTCACTCAGATACTCTCATTGGGGAAGTGAATGCAGTTTCACCCCAGCCGATAACAAATCTGGAATTCACAAAAACACTCGGACGTGTAATTCATCGTCCTACGATATTCCCTCTTCCATCTTTTATGGCCCGCCTCGCTTTAGGGGAGATGGCCGATGAATTGCTGCTGTCGAGTACCCGAGTTATCCCTGAAAAGCTGAAACAAGATGGCTATCGTTTCCTCCATCCCACTCTTGAAGGCGCGTTGCTGGATTTGCTGTAGCTGAGCCATCGACAGTAGCAACTGCGTCGGGCAACCTGCCCTCCGCCCATTCCATCTGGAAAGGTGAGTAGCCCCATTGCAAAAGTGGCAGCATATCCGGTACAGTGCATGGGGATGGCGTGACCAGACTCTGGAGCGTCCAGATCATATTTGGCCGCACTGTCCTCGTGCATCCACGAACAGATTACGGATTGCAACCATTATCACATAGGTCGAAACGATGGTTCTTGCTAGCTCACTCCCTTTAACTTCTTATGATTGTGTAATCATCGGCGGAGGTCCCGCTGGCACAACTGTTGCTGCACTGGTAGCGGAAGCCGGTTTTTCAACTCTCCTTTTGGAACGTGAAAAAATGCCACGTTTCCATGTTGGTGAATCACTTATGCCGGAAACCTACTGGCCGCTGAAACGGCTGGGCGTTCTGGAAAAAATGAAAAGCAGCATCTTCGTGCAAAAAACCGGAGTGCAGTTTGTCAGCCCCTCGGGAAAAGACTCCCAACCTTTCTATTTTCAAAAACACGATCCTCGTGAATGCGCACAGACATGGCATGTGGAAAGATCGGATTTCGACCACCTGCTGTTTCAGAATGCATCTGCGAAAGGTGCCATATGTCAGGATGAAATGCGTGTCCTGGATGTGGCCATTGATAACCAGGCTTCCCCTGTCGTAACTTTTCGAAATTCGAGTGGAACAGCGGAGCGGGTAGCGACAAAGGTACTCGTAGACGCCACTGGACAAAACGCTTTTCTGGCCAATAGATTGGGACTTCAGGTATACAGTGAAACGCTTCGCAAAGCTTCAATCTGGGGGTATTTTCGTGGTGCTCAACGCAATCAGGAAAACGCTCAGGAATTCACCACGATTCTACATACGAAAGCAAAAGAAAGCTGGTTCTGGTACATCCCGCTTTCTAACGACGTAGTCAGTGTTGGCCTAGTTGGTGACACTCGATTTCTCTTTAAAGACCGCCAGGCGCCACAGGAGATATTCGACGCTCAGAGCGACAATTGCCCTGGACTCCAGCAACGTCTGGAAAGTGCGAAACAACTAGACACACTGCATGTGGCCAAGGAGTTTTCTTATACCACGACGCAAAAATCAGGGGACGGCTGGGTACTTGTAGGTGATGCCTATGGCTTCATTGATCCGATCTACTCTACAGGCGTCTATCTGGCACTTAAATCAGGGGAACTCGCAGCGGATTCGATCATCGAAGGGCTCCAAACGGAAAATTATTCTGCTTCCCAGCTTGGCAAATGGACCGATGATTTTGATACGAATGTCCTTTCCTTCCGGAAACTGGTGGATGCGTTTTACACTTCCGAGTTCAGTTTTGCACATTTTTTGAAAGACTTTCCGGAACATCAAGGTAATTTAACGGACCTCCTGATTGGACGGGCGTTCTATGAAGGTGCCGATCGTATTTTCGAAGATCTCGATCCCGCTTTGGCGATGGCTCGCAGTGATCAGACCAATTCTAATGAACAACTTTCTTCGACATAAGGTTGTCTGGTCGACTTCCGACGTATGGTTGTAAGTATTCGTTATACAGCTTAACTACCAGTGGACCTAGTAACCGAACGAGAAGCCGTTTTGGTATTGATAGACAGCACAAATAAGTCCACTCTGCCCATCGGGTAATCGTCCCTGTTGTAACGGTTTCCCGTATCCCCACTCTCTATCCTTAATTATCAGAAAACTATCCATGCCATCCCACTATGACGCGTTGCTCGTGCTATCGTTCGGTGGTCCCGAAAAACCTGAAGAGGTACTACCCTTTCTGGAAAATGTCTTGCGAGGGAAAAACGTCCCTCGGGAACGCATGCTCGCTGTTGCTGAGCACTACTATCACTTCGGAGGGATAAGTCCCATCAATCAGCAGAACCGTAATTTGATCGCTGCATTACAATCCCACTTGGAGCATCAGCAAATGCCGCTCCCCATTTACTGGGGCAACCGCAACTGGCATCCGATGCTTGCTGACACGGTTCGTAAGATGAAAGACGATGGAGTAAAGAATGCACTTGCATTCGTAACTTCTGCCTACAGTTCTTATTCCAGTTGCAGACAATACCTGGAAGACATCCACAATGCCCGAGAAGTAATCGGATCAGGTGCCCCTCGAATTGATAAACTGAGAGTCTTTTTCAACCATCCCGGCTTTATCAAGGCGATGACAGACCGAGTCGCTTCGGCTATCGATTCGGTTCCGACTGCAGAGCGCAAGACCCTCGAAATTCTTTATACGGCACACAGTATTCCGGAAACAATGTCTGCTGGATGTGATTACGCTGAACAATTGTACGAAGCATGCCGCTTGGTAACGGAGCAATTGGGTGAATTTTCCTGGCAGTTGAACTATCAGAGTCGAAGCGGGGCACCTTCCCAACCTTGGCTGGAGCCGGACATTTGTGATGCATTGCGGATAGTTAAAACACGTGGAACCACCCGTCATGTTATTATCGCACCCATTGGATTTGTTTCCGATCATATGGAAATTCTTTTCGATCTGGATACGGAGGCCCGTGAAATATGCGACGAGCTTAAATTGGAAATGGTACGGGCTAAAACAGTCGGGTCGCACCCAGACTTTGTTGCCATGATTGGTGACCTCATCCGAGAAAAGACGGAAGGCGTGCAACCGAAAGTTCTAGGAAATCTTGGAGTACGTTTGGAATCATGTCCCGCCAACTGTTGCCCGTCGGGACGGCCCTCTGTTTAATCAACAGAAGTGGTGATTATCACACTTACTCATACCTGTGTCGATGTTAGCGATCTCCATCGAAACACCAACTTACGTTGCTATACTGTTTTGGTTTGGGATCTATCCAAACTTACACATTTCATGCCCCGCTTGATAAGATCTGTTCATCGAGCGTCTACTGCCCTTCTGTCTTCTTTAATCGGACCATCGTTATGCAGATAACCGCTATCAAATGTATTCATGCGGATGCGGGGTTTCGTAACTTCGACTTTCTGAAAATAAGCACAGACAAAGGTATCGTTGGATGGAGTGAATACAACGAATCCTTTGGTGGTATGGGTGTCAGTTCTGTTATTGAGCAACTGGAACCGATCCTTTTGGGCAAAGATCCAAGAGCTTACGAATTACTGGTTGCCACTCTTTTTGCGGCGCGCCGTCAGGCTGGTGGCGGCCTGGTTCAACAAGCCATAGGCGCGATTGAAAACGCACTTCTTGACATCAAAGCCAAGGATCTGAATATTCCAGTATACGAATTACTCGGCGGACCCATTCGGGAGAGCATACCCCTGTACTGGTCTCACTGTGGCACCTATCGTATTGCGTGGCCACAGGAAATGAGTTTGAAAGCACTGACCTCACTGGAAGATGTGACCAACCAGGGAAAAGAAGTTGTTACTCACGGATTTTCCGCACTCAAGACGAATCCCTTTCGATTTGACGATCCTGTCGGATTACATTGTCCTGGATTTTTTGGAGGGGAGGATTTCCCGGAATTGAATGCCAATCGGCAGGTTGTGAATTCGATCAAGAATCAGCTTGCCGCGTTCCGAAAAGGAACCGGTTCGGATTTCGACATTCTGGTCGATCTGAACTTCAATTTTAAAACGGAAGGCTTTCTTAAAATGGCGCATGCCATGGAAGAGTTCCAGCTTTACTGGGTTGAACTGGACACGCGAAGCCCACAAGCCCTGG
>CAXEIY010000197.1:0-13844 GCA_963996245.1 uncultured Planctomycetia bacterium
GAAATCGACAGCCTGACTGACCTTTAAAAGACCGATCGGAAACAGTGAAAAAACGCCCACCAGCCCGATCGCCATCACAAAAATGGCAACGAGAACTTCATTGAGAGAAAAACCGCTTCGCCGCACCGTAGACCAGCTGCCACCGACCGAAGCGCGCAGCGCTCGGGTACCGCAGGAAGCGGGAACTCGCAGATCCGGGTTATTTCTTGTTTTTAACTTCATAAAGTCACAAAGTCTTTCAACAGGAGTACGTCTAGTCCTACTCCGGCCGCGTACCAAAAGCAGCTTCAGCAAACGCGTAAGGATTGTCGGGAAACCCGTCTTCATTAAGGTCGGCTGCATTAATTTCATTGACCTGGACAAACCCACTGCGGGTATAGACACTCACCAGTCGACTTTCAGCCAGTTCGACAGGTAGATTGCTTTCGGTCAGCCCCTGGGGACCCACCCAGAAATGAATGACCGCCGATTGCGCTCCGGCCCCGGTCATTTCGCCGGTTGACGAAAACAGCATGTCCATGGCAGGCCAGCTGCCTGCAGGGGCATCGTCACTGCCCGGAGTCCCCAGTTCGCTCCAGTCATCGACGACACCATTCAGATCATCATCGACCCCGGCAATTCCGAACTTTTGATCGGGACCATCCAGGACCCCGGTAGGCAGTTGATTCCAGAGACCTCGTGTTCGTTTCAGATCAATCACCACTCCTGGCGGCAGCACCACTTCATCCTGGTCAGCCGCAGGAACCGGCTGCCGCTGAATCTGGTAACGGTAAACGGCCGGAGCAAGCGGAGTACCGCGCGATTCGCTACTCCCACCGAATCCATCACGATTGGGAAATGGTTCAGCAGCCAGAAAAATGGTCCAGAAAATGTTTCCCCAGGGGTAAATATTCGCTTGTTCAGTACCATAATTTCCACTACCCAGTGCCGGACTGCCGGGAATCTGGTCAACCCACCCATCGCGAGGGGCAACATCTGGTCCAACGATTTCATACAGGGGGCCATTATGGTTGATACGTAAATGATCTCCCTTGCGCACCAGCCCCAGCCATGAAGGATTAATCCCCGTTACAGCCCAGACTTCAGGGGCTTCGTCGACGTAAGGAACCATCAGCCCGGAATCGGCCTGAAATCCCCAGTCTTCATCGTCATTACAAAGCTCTTCAGGAAGACTGGTCTGGCCATAAACCAGCCCCTGTGAGGGAGCGACCATCAATTTGTTCATTCCTGACAAAGCCGGTGGGCTCTGCAAATACTGAATCTGTCGGCACAGCCAGGGGTTGTCCGGATCACGGACAAAACGCAGACCATATGGGGCAACCGTACGCAGCGCCTGATCGCGTGCCAGTGAAAAGGTAGATTGAATCGTACGCCCGGCACCGGTCACACCACGATTCTGCATTTCAGCGACGAGATTCGTTACAAAAGGTACCATCAAGAACGAGATCATAACAACGATGACAATCGCCACCAGAAGCTCGACCAGTGTAAAGGCGGACCTGGACTGCGGCAGTACCCCGCTGTTAAGAGAGTGTCTCATCACGACCCTCCCAGTTGCTGGTGATTGGTCAGGTTATCCAGATGTGTGCCATCGGATTCATGATCCCGGAACACAGGTTCTGGCTGGTCGGCGATAATACGTGCCTGAAGAGACATACCTTTGCGTCCCGAAGGCAAATCACCCGGATCCACAAGCCCGAACAACTGGTCTACACCGGATGAGACGATCAATGGAGTGGTTTTATAGGCCCGAAATACACCGACACCTTCATGTGACAACTTTTGATCGTCTGAGACAAAAGCGGCATTCCAGCGATAAGCGACGCTGAAAGGACTCTGCCAGTCGGAGACTGAAAAAATGTGCGAAGTAGACAAACAGAAAATAGGATCAAACACCTCGTGGAAGGCCGGCCACACCCCGCGTCCATTGCTGTTCAAACGATTCGGTGTCACACTGCACGCCTCCCGAAAAAGGAGGGTACCCTGGCCATTCGGCCCCCATGGCCGCACCAGACTCCGGTTCGGGTCCAACCGATCATCTTCACGACGTTCCGATGGCTGCGGTGCCAGACGGGTGTCATAGGGTGCCATACCTTTCTGAATCGGCGAGCGATAGTGTGTCGGCCAGCGGTAAAATCGAATCGGGTTACCAAAGGCATCAATAAATTCAAGCAGTCCGTCTCCATCCGTATCACCCACTTCGGATTCGGTAAAACTGTCTTCGTCGATCTCCGAGGTACCGGGCCCTCGTGTCAAAATCAGGTAAAGACATTCCGCGCTGGTGGTACGTGGATTGTGTCGCTCCAGCAACAGTCCTGGCGACAGTTTCCACTCTTCAGAATCGTCACTATCGGCCCAACCGTTACCATCGTTATCATTGCCGTCACGCGCTGCCAGATTCATGACCCATGTACGGTACCCTCGCGCTACCGGACTGACCTGTGCCGGTCGCTGTACGACCCCATTCTGCACATAAAGTGGATCCCAGTCACCCACAATGTCGTAACCATCCGGAAGATCATTGACTCCCGCACTGACCACTTCAAACCACTGAGGAAACTCCTCTTTCATAACACGTTTCTTGGCAATCACCTGGGCCCGAATCGGATCACCATCGGCCAGATATCGATCGATCGGCAGCACTTCGATAACACGATTGTTCAGACTGCGCAGGCGGTCTTCGAGCCCGGAATTGAGTTTTTCAATAAGGCTGCGTGTTGCAGCCCGACGTGCTATACTCAGCGTTCCAAAAAGAGCGGCCATACCCATCGCAGCCAGAAGACCGATAATGACCATCACGACGAGCATTTCAACCAATGTGAATCCACGGCGGCGTTCGGATTTTCTGCTGAAACGCATACCACGTATTTCGGGGGCCACAGCCGGCGACTTTGCGTCGGACCGTGTTCGGGCCTGAGCACGGTCACTTATGCGCCGGCTGTGTGGCATCCCGAATTGCTCGTGATTCATGGTTAGCTGCATCGCGATCTTCCCTGGGCCTATGGCCCTTCATCCTGAAGAGTCCCACTCGTAAAGTTAGTGATGTTGTCATGCATCTCGGGAGTCAACGCCGCGTCCAAATCATAATTTGGATTGGCCGGATTAAAGACCGCCACTCCGAAATTCATCATACCGGTTCCGATTAACCCATCGATTCCCGGTGAAATAATTTGATAGGTCTTGTCGTTCCACCACTGCACCTGATCCGGTTCAGCCCAGGACGCCATATTCCGGGATAAGGGAAACGCAATCCCGACAATCTGACCACCTTGTATGTTCCACGCATTATCAAAAGTCGCAATAGGCTGTGGACCGCTTGGACTGCGAACGGTGAGCGCGTTATACATCTGGCCTTCGTTGGAACTGAAATAGACATAGGGATGAGCAGAACTGGCAGGTGCAAAAACACCCGACGCGACCGGTGTCTGTGTCGGATCGTAATATTCCCAGAAACCATCACCGTCGACATCACTCAGCCGACTGACGTCAAATTCAAAAAGTGGGGCATCGCGCTGATCGGCATCGAAGCTCATGCCCAGGTTCGGATCGTTAGAGGCAAAACTCCGGGCAAACGGAATCCTCGGATCTTTGCTGAACCCTTCCACTCCGCGATTGGTAACCAGCTCAAAGCTGGTCCCCGGGGCAACCAGTGCCATCAGCGTTTCCAGGTCATCGGCGGTACCAAGACTACCATCTGTACCCGGCATCGACACCAGTGGCATGGGCATCCCGCCCAGGAAAAAGACCAGACATTCTGACCCGGTAAGTTGAACAAAAGGAGTTTGCACTCCGTTTGCGTCATAGTCGTAATAATTCAGACCGGCTCGCCCTGGATTAATGGCGCTGAATTTTGGCCACATCCTTTTTAAAACCTTTATGGTTAGCTGATCGATCCTTTTTAGAATGATATTCAGGTCAGGTGACACACCCGGATGATCCGCACCGTAAGCCAATCCGTCACGGGGATTTTCATGAAAACACAGTCGGCTTGGTGGATTCATCCCGTACTTGGCCCTGAATCGAGTCAGCGCATCTTCCATCAGGCGAATCTCAGACTGAACCTGAGTCACCTGAGCCCGACGTGTGGCGCCTCCAATGACAGGTATGAGAATCGCAGCCAGAATGCCGATAATGGCGATCACTACCAGCATCTCGACCAGCGTGATCCCTGATCGACCGGAAGACATTTTTCGTTTTCGTTTCATAGTTACACCGACTCGAAATGTAATAGGTTCCATAGTTTCTCTGCGCAGACGTTCCACGCCTGACTAAGACGATGCTTTTTTCACCGCCTGCCGCAAATGCTGTCTTACTCGAAATGATTCTTCTAAGGACGCTTTACGGGTTCGGGTGCCGACTACCTGCGTCCCCGGATTGTATTCGGCACAAAGAAATGTTTTTGTGTGACACCCCTCTACTTACCCAGCGTGTCAATGATCGTGATCAAAGGCATAAACAGGGCAATAACAATAAAACCAATCGTGCCACCAAGGAACACGATCATCAGCGGTTCCAACATGCTCACTAATCCTTCAACCGCGACATTAATTTCTTCATCGTAAACGTCAGCAACCTTGTTGAGCATCGTATCGAGGTCACCTGTCTCTTCACCGACATCAATCATATTGACAACCATCTCATCCACCACGCGTGCCTCGCGCAAGGGTTGGGCAATCGTATCCCCTTCACGAATCGAATCGTAGACACGTTGATACGCCCGGACAAAAACCGCGTTTCCGGCGGTATCACGAGCGATCATCAGCCCCTCTAGAATCGGCACACCGGATGAGACCAGGGTACCGAGCGTTCGTGTGGTACGTGCCACCACCGTTTTACGGATAATCTGCCCGGTAATGGGAAACTTCAATTTAATCCAGTCGACAATGTACGCACCAATACGATGAAGCTTGACTATCCGGATAAAAATCATCCAGACGATAGGAACCAGGAGGATAAAGATCCAGTTACCGATCAAATAGTCTCCGAACTGCGGGGGCAATACATCGTTTCGAACCAAGGCATCAGACGAATCCAGGAGAAGCGTAGTCGCCGCGGGCAGAGCAATGTCAAAATCGGCGAAGATCTCCTTAAACTTAGGAATCACAAACACCATAATCGCCACGAGGATGACGACGGCGATCGTGATAACCAAAATCGGGTAGACCATCGCACCTTTGACTTTCCGCTTCAGACTCTGTGCTTTTTCCTGAAACTCCGCCAGACGCTGAAGGATTACTTCGAGGGCACCACCGGCTTCGCCGGCACGTACCATATTGACGTAGAGACGATCAAAGGCCTTGGGGTTCTTGGCCATCGCTTCTGAAAGGGTTGATCCCGATTCAATCTCGTCGACGGTATCGATCAAGGAATTTTTCAGCGGACCAGGCCGCGCCTGTTGCTCCAGAATATTCAGGCTTCGAAGCAGCGGCAGACCGGCATCCTGAAGCGTTGACAACTGGCGAGTGAACGTCGTCAGCGCCTTGGGTCCCACTCTCCCACCAAGGGTCATCGACTTCTTACGTACGTTGGCCTTACGACCCTGCTTACGTTTTTTCTTTTTCTTCTTTCGATCAACACGTGCGGACATCTTTTTTACGAAGTGCCCCTTCTGCCGGATCTTGACCTGCGCCTCATCCTCATTGGGCGCAACGATCGTGTCCTTCACCTCACGGCCGGTACTGTCCATGGCTGTGTATTCAAACGTTGGCATTGGAAACACCTGTCGTCAAAAAAGGTTACAGTTACTCGGTTACTCCGCCGCAATCAGATCCCATCCGACTGGCTAGTGTAGATCGTCATCAGCGAGGGTTTCTCGTGCCACTTCCTCGCACGTGGTAAGCCCCTCATGAATAAACTCCATTCCTCCATCCCGCAGCGAAATCATCCCATGTTCTCTGGCAAGAGTGCGCAACTCATCGGCCGAACAGTCCTGCATGATAAGATCTCGCAGTGTATCGTTGATTATCATCAATTCGAAAATAGCAATCCGGCCCTTATAACCTGAGTTGTTACAGGCTGGGCAACCGCGGCCAATGTAAAACTTCTTACCTTCCACGTCCTCCCGGGTCCGGGACAATTCCCCCAGTAACTCATCACTGGGCTTGAATTCCGTTCGACATTTCGTACATATCCGTCGCACCAGACGCTGGGCCAACACCGCTTCCATCGTGGCGGTAATCAAAAACGGAGGCAGTCCGATATCTCGCAACCTCGTCACAGCCGTCGGAGCATCGTTGGTATGAAGCGTACTAAAAACAATGTGACCGGTCAGAGATGACTGAACCGCAATTTCTGCCGTTTCACCATCACGAATCTCACCCACCAGGATCTTGTCCGGATCATGACGCAAAATCGCTCGCAGGCACTTCGCGAAGGTGACATCAATCGAACTGTCAATCGGAACCTGAAGCAAGCCCGCAATATCGTACTCAACCGGATCTTCCGTGGTGATGATCTTCGTATCGATGGTATTCATCTCATTGAGCGAAGCGTACAGGGTGGTTGTCTTGCCGGCGCCCGTGGGACCGGTCACCAGAACGATACCATTGGGCTTGCTGATGACGTCTCGCCATCTAACCAACGTGCGCTGGTTCATTCCAACTTTTTCAAGATCCAGTTGTACGACCGTACGGTCCAACACCCGCATAACCACGCTTTCACCGAACATCGTGGGCAAAACACTAACGCGCAGATCGACAGGATTGCCACCCACGCTCAACTCAATACGCCCGTCCTGCGGAAGACGACGTTCGGCAATATCAAGATTGGCCATTACCTTCACGCGAGAAACCAGAGCCACGGCCAGGTGACGCGGCGGGGGAAGCAGCTCATACATCACGCCATCAGCCCGAATGCGCACCTTGAACTCATCTTCAAACGGCTCTAAGTGGATATCGCTGGCCTGATCGCGTATGGCCATCAGTAAAATCATATTCAGTAGTTTGCGAACCGGCGTTGACTCCGCAATTTCTTCAAGAGAATCGAGCGCGTGCGCCGAGCTGCGTCCCATGGACCCAATCGTAGCTGCGGCATCCATCAAATCCTCATCACCCTCAATCTCGGCCACCACGTCCTCGATTGACTCACCTTTGTCCGCGTAGTATTGTTCGATCGCGTCCGCAACATCTTTTTCATTAGAGACTGCACCGCGCACCTCAAATCCCAACAGGTTGCGCATGTCGTCCAGCGTTTGCAGATGCTCGGGATTAGCCATCGCGACGGTAAGCACTTCATCCTTGAACGATACCGGGATAACCTTATAAACGCTTGCCATGGTTTCAGGCACCATGGCAATCACATTTTCCGCAATGGGTTGATCCATCACATTGACCACGGGCAATCCAAACAGCTCTCCCTGTGCCAGTGACATCTGCTGCGCGTCCACCAGCCCCATGCCCACAGCAATAGTGCTTAACGCTTCGTCAGACTGCTTCTGCGCATCGTTAACCTCCCACAGCTGATCCTCTGTGAGAAACCCTTTTTTCACCAGCAGTTGCCCGAGAGGGTCTGCCATTGATTCTGTTTCCTTTCCTAACTAACCGTTACGATTCCTCACTACCACCCTCTTCATCTTCGTCTTCAAAAACATCTTCGTCTTCATCGTCGGTAAAGATACCTTGCTTGGCCTGCGTAATTTTCTCTTGGAGTTCCTTCACTTTATGGGCCTTTTCAAGCACATCCTGCTCCAGAACCGACCCGTTGCGCCAGAGATTAAACAACGATTCGTCGAGACCGATCATTCCATGTTTTTTCCCAGTCTGAATCGTGGAACTAATCCGATAGGTCTTATTTTCACGTATCAAATTCGAAACGGCCGGGGTTACGGTCAACATCTCGTAGGCAGCTACCATCCCCTTCGGCTGACGAGGCAGCAGAGCCTGTGAGAGAATCCCGATGATGGCCACAGAAAGCTGCGTCCGAATCTGCTCCTGCTGGTTAGTTGGAAAAACATCAATGATTCGATTAACCGTTCCTTCAGCACCTGTGGTATGCAAGGTACCAAAAACGATATGACCGGTTTCCGCAGCGGTAATCGCCGCTTCAATCGTTTCCAAATCACGCATTTCACCAACGAGAATACAGTCAGGATCCATACGCAGAGCGCGACGCAATGCTTCCGGGAAACTGGGAACATCGTTTCCAATTTCCCTCTGATTGATCGTGCTTTTGATGTGTTCGTGATAGTACTCAATAGGATCTTCAATCGTGATGATGTGGCGATCCGTATTGTTATTCAACCAGTTGATACAGCTGGCTAGAGTGGTGGTCTTACCAGACCCGGTGGGACCAGTAACCAGAATCAGGCCTCTGGGACGTTTGATCAGTTCATGCATCGCTTCGGGAGTACCGAGCTGCTCAAAAGTGAGAAATTCCGAGGGAATCAATCTCAAAACCAGGCTGACGTTGCTTTTCTGCTTGAATACAGCAATACGAAAACGACCTTTTTTCCCAAACGCAAAACCGAAGTCGGTTCCCCCCACCTCCTGAAGTTCCTGCTGGCATCGTTCAGGTGTAATACTTTTCATCAAGGAAACCGTATCATCGGGCTCGAGAACCTTAGTTTCCAGTTTACGCATACGGCCATGCAGGCGTAATACCGGCGGCTGCCCGACCGACAAATGAAGATCGCTGGCCCCGGTACTGACCACCGTATCTAGCAGCTTATCAATCAATACTGTCCCAACTTGCGTTCCCACGTTTACCCTTCCTCGTCTGTCTGTGTTGCTGGAATTATTCGCATGACTGGTACACGAATCAAATTTTCAATCGGATTATTTCTAAAAAAAACAACTATCCGTTCGCCCCCTGCGACCAATCCGTTGCCTAAAACCTATGTGGTTCCCTTACTGAAATGGCCTGCGTTTCCGGGACAACGGTACACCGTTTAACTCGAATCAAAATCCGGTAAAGTCACATGCGGCTTGATCGTCCCCATTTTTCGGACCTTTGCTGAATTCATACCAACCAGAACAGCACTCGGCTTGCAACATAGCTCTACTCTTGCTGCTCCTCAGGGACCTCGTCTTCGTCATCATCATCCGGGACATCTGCATGCGCCGTACGCAACACTTCATCCAACGTTGTAATCCCCATAAGTGCTTTGTTAATACCATCTTTCAACAAAGTCACCATGCCACCTTCTACGGCTGCCTTACGGATATTCTGTGTTGCTTCACTGCGAAAAGCCATGTCGCGCATGGTTCCATTCATGACCAGTAATTCAAAAATCCCCTTGCGGCCTTTGTAGCCAGACTCTCGGCAGTGGGCACAGCCCTTGCCCCGGGCAAACTCCGCATTCTTCAGCTCTTCAGAAGTGATATTGGCAGCCTTGATCAACTTGGGATCAGGCCGGTAAGACTGCTTGCACTTGGGACATACCAGTCGTACTAATCGCTGTGCAAGAATGGCCATTACACTGGATGCCACCAAAAATGGCTGCACCCCAATATCAATCAAACGTGTAATGGCTCCGGGCGCATCGTTCGTGTGCAACGTACTAAATACCAAGTGTCCTGTTAATGAGGCCTGGATAGCCATGTCAGCGGTCTCTTGATCGCGAATCTCTCCAACTAGAATCACATTCGGAGCCTGTCGCAACATGGCCCGAATAATGCGCTGAAAGTCGAGTCCAATCTGATGCTTAACCTCTACCTGATTAATGCCTGGCAAATAATATTCGACCGGTTCTTCAGCCGTTATGATCTTACGATCCGGCCGGTTTAATACCCCCAGAGCACTGTACAAGGTGGTTGTTTTGCCACTACCCGTCGGCCCGGTCACCAGAAAAATACCATTCGGTCGACGAATAATGTCTTCAAAAACCTCAAAATCACTCTGTGAAAAGCCCAATTGACGGACGCCAACTTTGATATTTTCGGGATCCAATAGCCGCATCACGACGGCCTGACCGTGATTGGAAGGTAGTACGCTCACACGCAGATCGAGCTCTTTTCCCCGAACACGAATCTTGATCCGTCCGTCCTGAGGACGTCTTTTTTCCGAAATGTCCATCTTGGACATGATTTTGATACGAGAGAGAATCGGGGCCAACATGTTTTTGGGAGCACTTTTGCGTTCGGTCAATACACCGTCAACCCGATATCGAATGCGGACCCGCTCTTCCATCGGTTCGATATGAATATCACTACAGTCCAGCTGCACTGCTTCGGCAATAATCACATTTACCAATTTAATAACCGGGGCATCATCCTCATCACCAAAATCGGACTCTTTCGTACTCTGCGCGACCGCTTCTTCGTCGAATGCAATGTCTCCGGTCTCGGTGAACTCGGACATCATCCGATTCATCGTATCGTCTTCACCACTGTCCGCATTCTGACCGTAGTGGCGATTTATGGCATCCTGGATAAGATCTTTCGGGGCCAGGACAATCTGAATTTCACGATTCAGGATAAACCGAAGCTTGTCGACCGTCTCAAGGTCCATTGGATCCGACATGATGACTTTCATCGATCCGTTGTCCTGAGACATCGGAATCACCGTGTTTTCCCGGGCGACCGATTCGGGAACCATATCCAGCACCGGAGATGGGATATCTACTTCACTCAAATCGACAAATTCAAGATCATGCTTCTCAGCAATCACCTGCATTACTTCGTTGGCAGATGCATATCCCAAGCGATCGAGGGCATCCTCCAGCTCGACTCCTGAGGATTTCTGGAGTCGAAGTGCCTCTATCATTTGATCTTTGCTGCAAACCCCTCGACGAACGAGAAGCTGCGCTACTTCCGGCACCGCCATAGAGCGTTTCCTCACCCCCCGTTAAGTCCATCATTGCCCACGCAGATGTGACTGTTCGCTATCTGCATGTTTTTTACATCAGTGCATACCGGCCCTGTAGAAACAAGATGTCTTACCCTCTCCCTTATCTATCTTTCAAAGGTGAGTAGTCAGACGCTTGATTGATTCATACAAGGGCGTTTGTATCTCACAGAAAAACAACTATTAAACAGCACGCGGCCAATGAAATGATGTGGCCTAATAAGGGCAACTACAAAAAAATACCGTACTAAAACCTCTATTAGCTTACCGTTACGTCGAATAAACTGTCAAGTATCCTGCTGTATCTTACAGGCATTTTCTGCCTTTCTTAACAAAACTCCTTAAACTCTGCCTATACCCCTGTTTCATCGGATTAATCGCTACCATCTCTACATCTCGATACGTGAAAGTACAGAAAACGACTTACTTTTCTCATCAACCGGGCCTGTGACCAGCAACAATCTGGCGAATCATCCCGTCTTCACCCATCTTAATGATAACGGGCTTTTCTTAATTCCACTCTCTTTTGTTTTTGCCTGTGACTGAAATCGGATCAGCCGTTCGGTGCTATTTCGAGACTTTCTGTCGCCACAGTCAATCGCTCAACCTTCCACTGAGATGGCAGTGGACTGTACACCTTGATTTATCTGCACCGCCGTGATTTTGTTTGCATATCCCCCGTTCCCTCAAGCGAATTCCCCTGTACCTAGCCCCCAATAATCCAAGACGAATCAAATCCGTAATATTGCGATGATACTCATATCAAAGTGCCAACCGTATCATGTCTTCCTCCTTGTGCTGGGAAAAGGTAAATAGTATCCCCATATATGAAAGCCCTGCTGCAGGAATTCCATACCCGAAGGTCAAACCCCGAAAAATAGGTGGCAGGCATGTAAAATAGATCACACCCGTTACACAGATTGGGCAATTGAGTTACGATACCACAGTCAGACTCACCATAATTTAATCATTCTTTTTTGACTGCCCCAGAAGGATACTCGGATGAGACGGCACGACAGACTGCTGGTCATTGGGTTACTGGTTACCCTATCTACAGCTGTGACTCCGGTTGCCGCCCAGAAATCATTTGAATGGCGATTCCCGGTAGCACCACTCGAAGCTCAGGCCTATGTCAATCAGTCTGCAATCAGACCCGGCGACACCTTTCAAATTGGCGTACAACTGAAGATCCAATCCGACTGGCATGTGTATGCAAATCCCAAAGGCCCCGCACCAACAGGCCAACCCGTCAACCTCTCTGTTTCCAAACACCCCTCGATAACCTTTGAACCAACCCACTACCCTCAGGGTGAACGCTACGAACTCCAGGAAGCAGGGTTACTGAACCTGTCACCCAACGAATCCTGGAACTGGGTTCATCATGACGAAGCGTTTCTGGTAATTTCCGGAATGGTCTCGGCAACGGCCCCCCCTGGAACCACCCAACTGGAACTGTCGCTGGAAGGACAGATATGTAAGCAGCAATGTATTCCGTTCATCGGGACGGTAACCATTCCAATAGAGATTGTTTCCGCCGAAACCACGATACAAACCCGTCATCCGGAACTTTTTCCGGACCAGTCCCTTCTGAATCCCTCCCCCAAGGAACTCCCGACTAAAGTTGATTTCGAGTGGAAGCGAGGTGTCGATTATATCCAGGCCACTGCCTATCTGAGTCGTCAGCCCCTGAACCCAGGGCAGGATTTTCAGATAGCTGTCACGCTCACGCCGAAAGAAGGGTGGCACCTGTTTGCCAACCCCAAAGGACCTGGAATCGGTAGAGAAGTATCGCTTCAGTCCAGCGACCATTCCGATCTGAAGATAATCCGCACGGTGTATCCCGAAGGGGAACGTTACGATCCGGCGGAACCCGAATTGCTTGGCCGCACTCGGGAAACCGCATGGACCAACGTCTACCACACAACCGAAACCATTCTACTGACCGCAAAACTCAGTGAAACGGTGACTCCACAAACACTGGCAATGGACCTGTCCCTCTCGGGACAGGTCTGCGAAGAGCAGTGCATCGCGTTTCATGGTCTGGTCACAATCCCCCTACAGATCGCCGAATCAGGAACCGAGTCGCAGCTTCACCACGTATCACGGTTTTCAGAGCTCTCTGCTTTAACCGATTTAGCCGAGCCCCCGTCTTCCGCATCTGAAACCGTTTCTGAGCCGGGCACCTCATCCAATCAACAGAGTTTATGGATCTATCTTGCCAGCTGCTTTGCTGTGGGTCTCGCCGCTGTACTGAGTCCCTGTTTCTATCCCATGATTCCTGTAACCGTCACTTTTTTCATGAAGGAAGGTGAAAGAGAGGGTGCCCGTCCACTGTTTCTGGCAACCATCTATTCCTTAACCATTGTTGTCGCCTGCACGATACTCGGACTCGTTCTGGGATCGGTATTCGCCGGACTGGGTTCGGGCCCCTATATGAACCTTTTCTTCGGCGCACTGTTCATTGTTTTCGGCATGTCACTGATCGGCATGTTTGAAATTCCGGTACCCCAGGGACTGGTTCGCGTCTCCTCCAAAGGTGAAACAAAAGGAGGCACTCTGGGGGTTATGTTCATGGCTCTCACGCTGCTGGTTGTCGGGACTCCCTGTATCGGCCCATTACTGGGTCCCGTTCTCCTCGGCCGACCGGGGCAACCGCTGGAAACAGCTGCGGGAACACTTGTCTTTTCACTGGCACTCGCTGTTCCGTTTTTCCTGCTGGCCCTGACCCCGGGGATGCTCGGAAAACTACCCAAAAGTGGCGGCTGGATGAACACCGTAAAGGTGGTGATGGGACTGCTTCTGATTGGTGTTTCGTTTAAGTTTCTTGTCAGTGTAGATCAATTCTGGCAGTGGGATCTCTTCAGCCGCACCAGCACCCTCTGTATCTGGGCTTCACTGGCCCTGGTGACAACCCTCTATCTTCTCGGACTGATCCGTTTTGATCATGATGCAGAGCAACAGGGCATATCTGGTGGGCGCGCACTGGTCGGTGTGGGCTTTCTCGCAGTGGCGATCTATTTTGGATCCGGACTTTTCAGACCACTGGCAGATGAACTCGATGC
>CAXEIY010000198.1:0-20957 GCA_963996245.1 uncultured Planctomycetia bacterium
ACCTGCCTTTATTTAGTGGCGGACCCACTCAACTTGTAACAACCGCCGTTACCATCATCTACTCGTCCTGCTAATCCGAATGGGAAATTAATTCTACTAACCAGTTCGGAATCGGTTTTCCTTTTAATTTTCCGTCTTTCATACTACAACACGCGGTAACAAGTTTTCCGCTTGCCACCTTTTGGCCGTCTAAATGGAAGGTCACTCCAAAGGTGAGCGATGTTTTCCCTCGGCGTAACAATTCCAATTCGACATCGACGACATCTTCAAATCGTATTGGCTTATAAAATTCACACTCCGCCGAAACCCGAGGCCACGATAATTGACTATTATCCTGTTGGTGAACTACACTGATCCCGAGTGAACGAAAGTAGGCATGCTCCACTTCTTCCATATAACGGAAAAAACTGGAAAAATGTGCGATGCCAGCCATATCCGTTTCGGCAAACTCGATTCGCCTCTTGGTCTTTAAACAGATTGCCATTAACTGGTTCTCACCTGCAAACAGATCACAATTACCTCACAAGGCTCCAAGGAAAGACTATATCGACCTATGCCTGAAATTGCCAATTTGGCGTGCAGCCGGAAATCGGGTTTTATTCAGAAACTGTCATATTGCCACCATTATGGTCAGAGAATCCATACCGACTGGAACGGTCCGGAACAGAATGGTAGTATTCTTCAAACAAGAACTACACAATACACCATCAAACGGTTACGCCGTGCGACATAAGAACTGCGGCTTTTTTCACATGAAGGAATGGCACCATGCAAGTATTGATTCAGCGAACCACTTCAACAATCCTGCCTGTCCTTGTCGCCTGTGTTCTTTCTGGATGCGGGGGCGGAAACAGTGATTCAAACAGCGGTACAGAAAATGCATCCAAAAAAACTCGCCGCCAGCAGTTTATCAGCATGGGGACAGCTCCTGTAGGTGGTGCATTTGCGGTTGTGGGGGGTGCGATAGCGGACTCACTAAACGAGTACAAAGATGATAATAACTGGAAAGTCAATGCGAAGGGATCGAAGGGATCACGTCAAAATATCCGCCTTATTGACCAAGGGGATTTCTTACTGGGATTGTCAAATTCAGCAATCAGCTACTTTGCTGTTCGAGGAGAATCAGGATGGGAAAAAGCATACAACATCCGATCCATCGCAACTCTCGCTCCCAACATCGCCATGTTCATCACAAAATCGGATAGTGGCATTAACACAATCGGCGACCTTAAAGGAAAACGCGTTGTTGTAGGCCCTTCTGGAGCTGGATTTGAAATGTTTGTACAGCCTCTGCTCCAGGCACATGATGTTACTTACGCAGACTTCAATCAATTGAATGCACCACAACAGGGTGCGGTTGATCTATTGGCCGATGGCAATGCAGATGCTGCATTTCTGGGTGGGGCCGTCCCCACTGGATCCATAACACAGGCCTGTAGTTCTCATGACATCTTCTTTGTACCTTTTGCTCCTGAGGCAAGAGATCAACTGAGTGAACAGTATCCTTTTTTCAGTCCCTTTACACTGCCACAAAACGTTTATTCGGACTTGACAGAAGATTATCAGGGGCTGAATGTCGGATCCATGCATCTGATCACTTCGGCCGACGCCGATGAGGAACAAATTTACCAGATCACAAAAACAATCTGGGAGCATCGAGCGGACATCAAACATCCTGCAGCCAAATTCATCAACGAAGATAATGCCGCACGCTACACCGGTACCGAATTTCATCCCGGATCCATCCGGTTCTACCAGGAAATCGGCATCTGGAAGGATCCGGAAAACGAACAAGAGTCCGAAAACGCTCCGACGAGCTGACCATTTCGAAAATCGACTCAACCGGATGAAAGTAAAGAAAAGGAGATCGAAGCGGTGTTTTCAAGGGTTCTTGAAGTCGCGATCACGGTGCTTAGCATCGTACTTTGTTTTTTTGTTCTTTATGAAGTGAACTTTCCACACCTGCAGCCACAATCGCAGCTCGCTGTGTTTGTCATGTTCGGATTGGTCCTTTGTTTTTTAATTTATCCTGCTTTCAAAAAACTGGAGCACCACCTCCTATCAAAAGTTATCAACGTCCTGCTCGCTCTGGGAGTCTTGATTACGTGTGGTTACGTCGTTGTTCAAACAGAGCCATTTTTCAGTTCATCCCTATGGTCACCACCTTACATAGAAGGCGTGGAGGTCACAACCGGCGTGTCACTTGGTGATCGAGCTGGAAGCGAAACCACTACTGATTTCGTAATCGGGTTACTGGGATTACTCCTCATTCTAGAGGGAACTCGTCGTTCTATTGGCGTCATTGTCCCTTTGCTTGCCATGGCCTTTGTTGGACACTCACTGTATTGCCACCTCAGCCTTGAATACGAAACCCTTCCCTTGGTTCCGATGTGGCTGCTTCCCCATGAGGGACAGGACCTCAGAGGACTTGTAGGTACCACGTTTCTCCAGTCGCTGGGAGTATTTGGTCCTGCCGCAGGTGTCATGTTCCGATACGTGTTTTTGTTCGTGGTTTTCGGCTCCTTTCTCCAAATGTCTGGAGCCACTCAGTTCATAATTGATTTTGCACAAAAGGTATTTGGCAAAAGTCCTGGAGGACCAGCAAAGGTATCGGTACTGGGAAGTGGACTGATGGGATCTCTGTCAGGTAGCGCTGTGGCCAATGCTGTAACAACAGGATCGTTTACCATTCCCATGATGCGCAATTCCGGTTTTCAACCGCATATTGCTGGAGGCATTACCGCCGCAGCTGCATCCGGTGGTGCACTGGTACCACCCGTTATGGGCGCAGGCGCGTACATGATGCTTGAAATTGTCACTCCTGAAGTCACTTTCCTCCAGGTTGCGCGCGCTGCGATCATCCCCGCCTTGCTTTACTACTTTTCAATTTTTATGATTGTGCACTTTTTTTCCAGACGCATTGGCACCATAGAAGGAATCCAGGACTCGGATTCAGAAACACTGTGGTCTTTCGAAGCTCTGGTTTTCTTTGGTGCGCTGACCGTCCTTATCGGTCTGTTATTTATGAATTTTACTCCGTTTCGTGCCGTAACCGGTGCGTTGATTCTTATCATTATCCTCGTCCCGTTTCGCCCCAAATTAAATTTCAGTACCCAAACCAAGCTCCAGGCAATAGGTGCCTTTCTTGTCTGTGCGATCCTTCACTACTCGATACTTGGAACGGATGTGGAAAACCCCTCATTTCGGCAACACTTTGAATCCTGGCTAAGTGCGGCGATATCCGGCATGTTTGGGACAATCGCTATCGGGCTTTTGAACTCAGCATGGCGACCTGCCATGTTACAGACCTTCAAGAAATCAGCCAGCAATGGTATCTCCCTTGTTGCCGCAAGCGCCTGTGTTGGAATTGTCATTGGCATTGTTCAGGAAACAGGTATAGCCAACGATTTCAGCAGTCGAATCAAGGATGTCGTAGAAACCAATCTCTTTGTAGCCCTTATCGGGATCATGGCGTGTTCGATCATTCTGGGCATGGGGGTTCCATCTGTTGTCTGTTATCTGCTCATGGCGACACTCATGGGATCGTTACTGGGTGAACTGGGAGTAATTCCATTAGCTGCCCATCTTTTCATTTTCTATTTCGGCATGATGTCAATGGTCACTCCACCCGTGGCGCTGGCAGCTTACGCCAGTGCCTCACTTGCCCAAGCCAACATTATGCGCACCGCGTTGTCTGCCTTTGTATTTTCCCTTGTTGGATTCACCCTGCCTTTCATGTTCGTTTATCGCCCCTCTCTGTTGTTAATGAACCGTGAAAAATGGGCTTATTGGATGGATGTAGAATCCGGTGTCCTCACGGAAGAAACTCGTTCCGCGGCCGAACTTTTAAGGGAAGCAGAGTCTGCCTGGCCAGACCTGGGGGCCCTTCTTTTTGCCGTAACCGCAGCTGTTCTTGGCATTGTTGCGCTGGCTGCCTGTATAGCCGGTTTTCTCAACAAGCCTCTGTCAGTCTGGACTCGCTGCATCCTATTTGTGGCTGCAGTACTGCTACTGGCACCTGACATCGGAAATTCCAACCTCGGATTCTATGCCAACCTGACTGGTGGCCTTGTTCTAACTGCTATGCTGGTGCTTAGCTTCCGGCACACTGACTCTCAGGCCAGCCCCGCAAATTGACAATAACCACCCTATGGAAGATGCATATGACGATGGTAACCTCGCCACTCCATGCGCGGTTCTGATAGTGCGGTATTACGACAAGCACCTAACTTTTTGAAAAATACCGTGCCAATGTCTCCTGACTGGGAGGCGCTGTACAAAAAGATACCATCACCATCGCCACCGCCGATCCCGCTGTCATCGTCACTACCGGCAACATGAGAAAAACGGCAAACTTGGGATCCGGTGGATAACCTGCCTGTCTGAAAAGGAACATCCACAAAACAGCCGCTGTCAACACTCCAGCGTAGGCTCCAGCTCGGGTAAGACGTTTCCAATATAAGGATGCTGCCAAAAGCGGAACCAGACTGGTGAACCCACTAAAACACCAAATTCCAAGGTCAAATACACCAGGTAACTTCATGAGACTGATGAGATATGTAACCAGAACAATCACGACAATAAACGACCGAGAAAGCCATATAATCTGACGATCCGTAAATCGTTCCGTACCACCGTAATAAAGAACAATATCCTGCGTAAACATGGTCCCAAGACATAGAAACTGACTGTCCAGTGAACTCATAACAGCAGCCAGGATTCCCGCTGACAGAAACCCGGCAAGTATCGGTCCGGAAAGACTGGTAACCATCCTTACCAAGACCGTATTTTCATTAGTCAAGTCAGCTGGAATTACGCGATGACCATCCAGGGTTGCTGACGTCGCCCACACTCCAACCAGCACACAAGGCAGCCAGACCAACAGGATGAGCAGTGGATGCACTACAATGGGCAGTTTAAAGCTTCTCGCGCTTCTTGCGGTAAGCCAGTGCTGGAACAAGTGTGGAAACATTCCTGCAGAAAGTGGTATCAGAAGATAACTTAAAAATTTCAGTTGAGATATTCCTTGGCGACTGAGCTTTTCTGGATGGGTATCTTGAACAGCTTGAGTGGCGCGTTGCATATTCTCAAGAAAACCAGCCGTACCTCCAATTCGATTGGCAATGACAACAAATGCGATTCCTCCAAGCGTGATAAAAACCAATGTCTGAAATGCATTTGCCCAGGCCGTGCCACGCATCCCTCCCAAAAAAACATAAGTCAGGACAACCGAACAAATCATTCCCGATCCCATCCAATTGGGAACACCATGACCGTAATCTGCAAAAGCAGACTGAAAGGCGCCTCTGGTAACTCCGTTGATAATCGCTCCAGACCCCAGTACACCAATCAGTAAATACGGGATCACCAAACCAACCAAAATGGGAAACAATAGTAATCCGATACGACCACTCTCCAATCGGTCGCGGAAAAACTGAATCTGCGTCCGGTAATCATAGCGCTGTCCCAAAGACCAAAGCTTAATACCAAAAAGGAAAAAACAAAGCGAATGGACAATGCCACTGGACGACGCCATCATGCCGTACACGCCAATGCCCAGACGATATGCCTTGCCAGTTGAACCAATCAGCGCAAAGGCCGTCATCGTAGTACCAAAAAGAGACAGTAGAAGAAGAAAAGGACCTATGGTATGACTTGCCAGCATATAGTCCTTACTCGTCCCTCGTTGCCATCGAGTCACTAAGGTACCTAAACTGAGCAGGACCAGTAGATAAATGCTAATGATGACTAACTGTGTCATCGGGATTGTCCTCTGTTCCTATTAGATTCATCCTCGATACCGTTTTCACTCCCTTGTGGCCAACACCAGGAAACAATCAGATACCAAACGCAAACTGACCCAAGTGATATCCCGACGTGCCAGGCTAGTCCCACTGGGAGAACACCAGCAATAAGACCCGGATTATCCCGTAACCAGAAATCCTGATGCAACACAATCATAAGTACAGCACAAACACACACTACGGATCGCTTCACCATATGAACCTTATTATGTGGGAGGGGTAGTACAGCCAGTTATTTAGTCAGCACCCACCGGCGCAGATACCTCCAGCAACTCAACTGCCGGCTGTCCATTACACTCAATTACTGCAAGGCGCCCATACACTTCCTGGGAAAGGCTGCAATCGAAATAGGTTGCAAGAGACTCATCAGTAACTATCTTAAGAAACGTCTCGGGCACAATTCGTCGCATGATATTCTTCTGTATCAGGATTCTCCCCAGAGGTGTTGTTCCGTCTAAAATTGCATCACGCGTGTCCCGATCACATACGCTGAAATCAAAGCGCATAATCCCGAACTGGACCACTTGCGGTGTTTTTTCGAGAGAAAGCAGGATCACTCTAGCGTAGTGATCATCCACTCGATTTTCACGACACACTTCCAACGTAACCGTGTCCCGGTGAAATGCCTCCATCGTCACGGTCATATGATGATTGTGCACCAACAGTTCCCGATACGGTTCCGGCATCTGGTCACCGGGGATCTCATCCAGATGACTAACAAACGACTCTTCCGGAAAGAGCGCAAACAGCGATTGAATATCAACTCGTTTGCTCGAACGGGTATCTAGGCGACCTCTATTACCGGTAATAGCGAGCTCTCCTTCTCGGCCTCTGCCAACTCGGGTTCGTCCAAGACCGTATTTACGAGAAACTGCAATACCTGTTTCAAATCAGCATTTTCGACTGAATCCGCAATGTCCGAGGCGCGATATCGATATTTCTCGACAAGCGTTTCAGCCTTTTCGATGACGCCAACGGCATCAAATATCTCTCTAATCCGAAACAAATCTTCAGAACTTCTCTCGGACTGACTCATCATTTGAGTCAGTGACTCCCGTTGTTGTGCTTCGGTCCCATCAATTGCCAGTGCCAGAAGCAGTGTCGGCCGGGCAGCAAGCACATCCTGTCCACTCCGCCTCTGATTTTCTTCGTCACCCCGCCAATCTTTGAGATCGTTCAGAATCTGAAAACCAACACCCAGATTACGTGAAAAACTGGTAATCATTTTTTCATAAGAATCTACCGGACCGGCTAGCCTCAAACCTGCATACAACGCCACTTCAAATGCAGGCGACGTTTTCAATGCGTATATTTTAAGTGCATCCAGTGGGGTCAGCGCTTTATTTTCCGAAGTACGCCAGGTCAACTCAGCCCCCTGACCTTCTGACAACTTGATGTGCGCATCGGCTAGACGATCCAGAATTTCGCTTACACACGCTGGCCCAAGATCTTTCGTTTCACGACTTACGAGTCGATAACCCAGGCCGATTAGATAGTCACCCACATTCAGGGCGATGGGAACACCATGACGTCGATGTAACGATGGGATACCATAACGATGACTATCATCATCTTCGATATCATCGTGAATCAGTGATGCTTTATGAAACGTCTCTATAGCCATGGCCACTCGACGTACCGAATCACTGAATTCAATTTTTCCACCCGCACCTTCTGGCAATGTAGCCTGAGCCCCTTGCAGCGCATCATAGCTCGCCAGAGTAATAAACGGACGAAAACGTTTTCCACCTCTCGCCAACCAGTCAAACCCAATTGCTTCTGTTGATGCGATGGGATCTGCCAGCAGTCCACCACGAGGTTTCTGTCCCGGGATTTTGACTGCAGGATCTTCCTTTCGTACCTCATCTCCATTAGCCCCGGCTCGTTTGCTGGAATCGGCCATCCAGTTTTGCCGACGAGGTCGTCCAGCCAGATGATCCAGCTGCTCTTCCTGAAACAGCTCACCTGCAGAACGTAGCAACGGAACATAACTGCGTGTCTGTATTTTGGGAGGCTCTCTGTGCAGGTCGATCACTTCGCCGACCCAGTCATCGTCTACCGATGTATTTTTACAATCACTGGATAACAAAGGAATCGCAATGCTTGGAATACCTACTTGCAGAACTTTGTCCAGCGCTTTTTCCAACACATTTAAACAGGCAACCCCAACAATCGCGTCAACGTACCCACTGACAATAATCTTTAATACGATAGGAGACCCCTCGGCAACCAGCACCTTATACCCCAGGTCTTCCGCCGTTACCTTGAAATCAGCAATGGTACATGCGCCGCATTTTCGACAATCGAGTCCAAATTCGTCGTAGTCTGCCGGGCAACCTTCAGCATGTTTGAGACAATGTGGCAACAACAGTAAACGCCGACTGAAATCAACTCCGGTCAGTTGATCACGCCAGAACTCATTTGAGATCATCACCATGGCAAATCCGAGATACGAAGCGTCCAATCCCATGGTATCCAGCAGGCCACGCGCCTCCTGTTCCAGTCGATCACTCGACAAAGGCCGAGAACGGTCCAATGTAGCTGCTAGAGATACGGCTTCCGCTCGGACCTTTTCACGCATCGATCGCTGCTGTGGTACGTTTTTCAATTGAGAGGTGTTTCGTCGTCGAGCGACTGGTTTTCCTCCCAATGGGCGGTGTACTTTCTTGGACTCAGTAGCTACTTCATTCACGTGATCGCCCCCTTGACGATTCCGACATGAACCACGGCCGCCGATGTGATCTCATACATCGTCACTTCCGCAACTGACGGTCTTCTCGGCTCGGTCATACATATGTTATTCACACTACAATACTCAAGTCGTCCGTAATCTACTTAATGCCGCAACACTGAATATCACCGGGTACAATCTTTCATGGTACCATAGCTTAGCAAAATAAAAACCAATGGGCGAGGGGTCATCAAGCTGACCTGTTTCAATCGCTTCAATTAACCAGTTTTTTCCTTTTTCCCTTGCATCCAAAACAGTGTGTCCAAAATCTCCGGCAATTGCCTCGAGCGCCAAAGCCGTTTCTTCCACACTCGATGGAGTACCGTATCCCGCCCCCCAGCCACCATCACTGTTGTTTGCACGAATTAACCACTGTATCCCTTTTTGAGCCGCCATATCCCCACCACGCCCAAAAGCTTCATACGCCAAAAGCACACGGGCTGTACCATATAGGGGATTTTCTTCCATTTCAAGATACTGGTTTCCAAACCACAGTGGAACCCAATATCCATCACGGTGCTGCTGACTATCTAGGTAACGGAACCCACGTTCGACCGACCTGTGAAGACGGCTCAGCAGCCTTGCAGATCCGTTACCTCCCAGCTTCTTACGCTCGAAGATTAATCTCCATGCATTAAACGCACGCAGAACATGTGCTGTCAAATCACAACCACTGCGATCAAAAGGCAATGTGCCCCAACCTCGACAGAATGTTGGCCAGCCACCGTCACTATTCTGAAGATTCAACAGCCACACCAGGCCCGCTTTTCCAGCTTCCAAATGGCGAAGCGAGGGTTCTCCTTTCGATAGAGCCAAAAGCGCACCGGCGGTATCATCCGCGTCTGGAACCCCTCCCGGCAAGTCAGTCCACGCCCAGCCCCCTGGTGCAGCATTGGTATACGGATGAATCTCTTGGTACTGCTGATCAAGGAGCCAACTATGAATGTGCTCTCGTTCTCGACCTGATAACACCGATTGTTCGTCGGAACCGTTGCATCCTCGTGACTTATTCGACGAACGTGCCAGGGCATTCATCGACAAAGTGGTCAACCATGTCGACAAATTGGTATCAATAGGCCAACTTCCATCAGTTCGCATGGATCCGGTCAAAAATTGCACGGCACGCTCAACAACCGCGTGTTGACTTCTTCCCATGGCAATTAATGCCATTGTTACAAAACTGGTTAGCGGGGTTGCTTCAAGAAACCCGCCACTCGTTGGCTGGATCCCTTCGAGAACACGTAGACTCTTCTCGATAGCTAGTCGTCTCAGAAACCGAGTTATTGGGTTACGAGGCGGATCCTTATAAAATTTAACCAGTCCGACAGCAATTAGCGCCGGCAGCGCATAACTGACCACTGGAAATCGTAACCATTTGAACATTGTTGCCGGCAAACAAGCTAATTCGAACGGGAGCGCTGAAACTTCATTCCAGGATACTTGTCCAGCCAACGCACATGACATTAGTATGGGAACCGCAAACGTCCGGTCTTTTCCGTATCGGGTGGCCACCGCATCAGCTCCACCGCCTTGGATAACATAGGATTCACAGGCATTGATCGTCTCCTTGAATTCATCAGACTCACCACTAATCTGATAAGCCGCTCTCACCAGCATCGTGGTTGAAATATTACTGAAACTCTTGGTCGTATCGCCCCACCCTCCATCCGGATTCTGATGCGCTGCCAGCCATTTCAACCCTAAAGAAATATTCGAATCGATTTCGTGGGTAACGGTGCCACTAGACTTGCGCAATAGCGAAAGGGCACTGATAGCAGTTGCGGTGGACAGCGCCGAAGCCGATAGCAATCCATGCCAGATGCCATTTGGTTCTCGAGACTGTAACAAGACTCCACAAGCCTTCTGATAGGCATGCCCAAGACGGGCAGATGAACACTTCATGCATCTGTTTCAGAGCGACAGAATAACTGAGTCCATTACCTTATAATTACACGCGACCAGGAACTCAGAACTATTAGCACTCAACCATATGATACGACGGATTACCTGTGCCTTCGGCTACGGGATTTCACGTTTACCCTGCATTGGTCTCCACATTCTCTGTAGCGGAAACGGACGCGGTCTGGGTACGTCCCATTTCTGAATACACACCAAAGTCATTAAACCAGTGTTTTTTTGCAAATCGATACACCCAGCTTTTTTCCGGTATTTCTACTTCCGGATTATGCTGTGACGACCTCAACTTCATTGCTGTCAACTCGTTCACGGCCGTCTTTCGAACGGTAGTATCATGAGCACCGTGCTTTTCAACTAGTTGATTTAACAGATCAGGACGTTCTAACACAATACACCCACGGGTATTAGCTGCTGCCAGTTCACGGAATTCCCTCAGGAAATCAGATTCCCGAAAACTGTCACGAATATGCTGATCGTCATGAATGGATTCACGGGAAAACTGAACAATAGGGCAGGGTTCGATATCTCCCCAAGGACTGATGTGATGGCTGATTCCTGTAGCGGCAGGACATAATGCCTGCCCCTGATGGTCATAGTAAGCATCAATTACACCAATCGGTTTTTCCGCTCGCATTTCAACAACAAAACGCCGCACCTTCAGCTGCTGCTCCGGGGTCAGACAAAGTTCCGGTTGAGGGTCCGGCCCCACGGGACGATAGACATGGTACCACATATACATGACCTTCATTTCGATCAGACGATCCACCCACGACTCAGTCAGAAGGTCATCAATATTAGTCTGGCACAGACTGGTGCAAACACCGGTAATCAGTTTGTTGTCCAAGCAATTCTGAAGCCCCGTAAGTGTGTCATTGAGCACATTTAGCCTTCCACGACGCTCATCACTTATTATTTCAGTCCCTTCAATACTAATAAGCGGTGTTACGTTTTGAACCTCCCGCAACTGACCGGCAATCTCTTTGGTGATCAACTGGCCATTCGTAAACAGCTGGAAATAACAGTCCGGATTATCCCTGAAAATTTCAATCAACTCCGGATGCATTAACGGCTCACCACCAAGAATACCAAAAAAGCTGTTTCCCACTTCCTTAGCTTCTCGAACGAGACGATTCATACTGTCTAAATCAATGGTTTGCTGCTTGGCATCAACATCAACCCAACACCCCTGGCAGCGAAGGTTACAGCTATTAACAATGGATACGTAAAGAAAGGGAGGAAACACTTCACCCGTCTTCAAACGCTGCTTGTGCTTCTGAACCGATAACATGCCTTTGTAACCCATGTTCCAGGCAAGTTTCCATAATAGTCGTTTATCGGTTTCCAATAATAACCGCTTCGCCATCTTGATATACATCTTCACCCTCGTACAACAATCGACAACAACTACATTGGTTCAGATTTCTATTTCTTCCAATGCATCCATCAAACCATCCAAGTCGTCTTTCGGAAGATTCATTCTTCGGGCTGACAGGTCTTCTCTTTCTGACTTTTCCTCCCCCGGGGGCTGACGTCCTGCCCTAACGAGCTCGACATCTCGTTCCTGTGCCGCCAGCTGCATCGCATCGGGCGCACCAAACAATTGAGAAAGATCAATTTTTAACCCGGAGACCAGATCATCGGCAGCGCCTGCAATGCCAGGTGTTTTGTGCTGTGGGAAGATGATCGCATTTTCCGGACAGACCCGGCTACAAGCTGGACACCCCTTTTTACAACTGTCCTGTTGCTCGACTAGAATTCGATCTTCCACATCTACGCCGTACACGCCGAACAGACAAAAGTCTATACATTCCATACAGTTGGTACAGCGATCGTAATCAATGACAGGATACCATCGGCGTGGTGTCTCCTGCAAATGACGACTCATCTCAGCCCCTGAAGATTCCACGCCACCGGTAACATTCTGGACCTTCACACCAGATTCAGGTGTCAATACGGGCTGGATGGACACCGTCTCTACACGACACTCTGCAGAAATTCGTCGAATTTCCTGCAAAACCGTCTCACATGAATCACCGGTACGAAGATCAATGGAATAGATATTCCGATCTGGGATATCCAACGCACCAATTCCCTTGTCGGATTCATCATCTTCTTCGCCAGATGACAGATCCGGAGAAAAATCTTCCTCCTCGTCCGGAGCCTCTTCCTCCAACAGCACTTTGCCAATGTTGCCCTTCACCCCCATACGATCCAGAACCCAGTGCGCAGCACGTGGATAGCTCCAAGACAACAGGACAAAATCTTTTTTCAGTGAACGCAGATAAAGCAGTCCGGAATGATCTTCCGTAAGGTCATATAAGTGGGGAACCAGGGACACATCTACATCAGAATCCATCACTAGTGCAGCGACCAGATCTTCTTCAAGATTCCTTTTCTCTGGCGATTTACTTTGTCCCTGAGAAAGGACCACTGTCAGTTTTCCTGCCATAAGAACTGCTCCAATTAGCAACGCGTTTTATTCTTCAATTATATTGCCCTTTTATTTTTCGCTGAGTCTCTTCCCAGTTCTCCTCCAGATATCCAAGGTACGCATCTGCCGACAAACTCGAATCAAAGGCACTCTCTAGCTCAAATAACCATCCCTTCCCGTAGGTATCCACATTAATGGAAGAAGGATCGTCCATTAACTGGTCATTAAACACATGTACTTTTCCAGAAAAAGGAGCATATAAGTCTGCTTCTGCCTTTGAGCTTTCAATCATACCGATCTGCTGGTTTTTTACCAGTTTCTGGTCCACATCAACGACCCATTCCAGAAAATACACATCCTGAAGCAGACGCACTGCATAATCAGTAAACCCCATTTTGCGCACGTGAGAATCGCCCTGCAGCCACATATGATTGTGGGAATAGCGCAAATGACACGGGATCGATGCCCGGTATTCACCCATATGAAATTGAAACGCCTCACCCATCTCAATCGGTCCCAATATCCGACTCCCAATGCACTGCTGGAATGCCAGCACGGGGAATTATCCATCTCAGCATCGTCGATCAGGCACACAGAGAATCAGGTGTACCGACCACCACGGTGAGCAGATTCAAAAAACTGAGGTAACAGACTGTCGACGCGCAATAAACCCTCTCGGCTCAACAAAAACCGGTCTCCGTCAATCGTCACGATTCCTGCATCAGAAAGGTTCTTCCAGACGTCCCTAAACTCTTCTTCAATATTAACAGCGAATTTATCAGCAAAATACCCACCCTGTAAATGACCCAATTTTAATTGAAGGATTAACTCGCGAATCAAGCGCTGTCTCTTGGTTGGGGCAAGTGCGCGGGCCAAGGGAAGTACTCCCTGATTGATCAGATTACTGTATTCTGCCCACTCATCTACATTCTGATAATGAACCCCACCAACATGCGAAAACGATGCGACTCCGGTACCTAGCATATCCGCACCATGCCAAAGGCTATCTCGATAAACAAATTGAGAATTGCTCTTTTTGTTAACTGCGGTATAGGCACTGGAGATCCGGTATCCTTCTTCCTCCAAAGTTCCAAATGCTTCTTCTACCCATTGTCTTTTCTTTGGCCAGTCTGCAACAGGAGACTCACCCTGGCTTTCCAGCATTTCTTTGGAAAAAACCGTGTTAAACGGTAACTCCATTTGATAAATCGTGATACTGTCAGGGGAAAGCTCTCGTACTCTCCGAATGCAGTCTGTCCAGTTTGCATCCGTCTCTCCTACCATCCCTGAAATCAGATCTACATTAATCTGCGGAAATCCCAACCGTCTGGCTTCTTCGTAGGCGCGAAAAATCTCAGGAGAACGATGCGCTCGACCGTTCGTTTCCAGAATCTGGTCATCAAAATTTTCAATCCCAAGACTGAGTCGCGTTACTCCCAAGTCACGCAGTGCCTTTAATTTCGAAGCGGTCAAAGTCCCTGGCTCACACTCAAAGGTTATTTCTTGCGTATCGTCCCAGGGAAATGCTTTTTGGATCCGATCACTCAAGCGTTGAAGTTGACGAACACTTAAAAAGGAAGGAGTTCCACCACCAAAATAGACAAACTGAATTGGACGACCGCCAACCACTTCCTGCTCCCGAAGCAATTCCACTTCACGAGCCAGCGAATCGGTGTAGCTCTCCACTTCCTTTGCCGGACGATCGGTATACACACGAAAATAACAGAATTTACACCGTTTACGGCAAAACGGTATATGCAAATAGAGCCCCAACGGTGTACCTTCCTCGGGTTTGTTACTGAGAACCGATTTCGCTTCTTCCAGATGATCTGGTTTCCAGAAAGAAAACGGAGGATAGTTCGAAACAAAATAGTTCCCGACTTCTGTCAATGCTTCAGTCTCTTGAATCATCAATTCTCCACGGTCTTATTTAACTAGGAAGTTGGCGCAGGTTGATAGCGATTGAAAGTTCCAGCTCCATTGTCATCATATCGGCACGGTGAACTATTTTTCACCAAAACAATATACTCGTCCATCACCACCTCCAATAACCAGACAACCGGAAGCCACCGCAGGTGAGGACGTAATGGGCAAACCCAATGTATATCGCCAACGTTCTTTACCTGACTTTAGATCCAGCTCATAAAGATTTCCATCACCGGATCCCACAAAAACCCGATTACCGACTATCACGGGAGAAGAGTCTACGGCACGACGCGTAAGAAAGGTCCATTTCACCTCTCCTGTTTCACGGTTCAGGGCATGTACTCGCTTGTCACGACCTCCAAATATCAGCCATTGCTCATGCAGTGCTGCGGAAGACCGAAATTCACTTCGAAGGGGAGCATACTCCCATATCAACGTCTCTTTCTTCCAATCAATGCCTTCCATTTTACTAGCGTAAGTGCCCACAAATGCCCGCTTATCCGTAACAACCGGAGAAGCGGCAGTTGGCGCACCAATAGTAACCTTGCCAACCTCCATGCCTGTTTCAAGATCTACTAAATGAAGAAACTCATCACATCCACTTACAAAAACTCGACCTTCTGAAATAGCGGGGCTGGAATGCACCATCCCTTGTGTGAGCGATTTCCATATCAAAGAGCCATCGTCTGTCTTCAAGCAATACAGATATGCGTCGTAGGACCCAAACAGCACACGTCCATCAACACAGCTGGCGGAAGACACGATTTCGGCATCTGTCTGAAAGGTCCATTTCATTTCTCCTGTAACAGCATCTACCGCATGAAACATGCCTTCCTCATCCCCGAAATAAACACGTCCTTCGTATAGACAAGGGGCAGACTTGATCCCCAATTGGGCCTGATATGTCCATACTCCTTTTCCTGTTTCAAGATCTATCGCATGTAGTACACCGTTCAAATCTCCTATGTAAACACGTCCCAAACCAATCGCTGCAGTTGATTCAATCGCGATGGCGCCCTGATATTCCCATTTCAGTTGCATGGTTTCAGGCAACCGGGTGTTCGCAACACCGGTCATTTGCATATCACCACGAAACATGGGCCAGCTATCATTCGTTGCCTTTAATCCTTCGGCCACAGGAGGTGCCCCTGTCGTTTCCGAAAAGGACATGACGCAGGTACAGGCAGCCACAACCGCCACGACCGTTATCTGAAGCCATCTTTTCATCAGAACATATTCCTCATTGTTCAGGTACACGCCGAATGGTAAACCGCCTCAAAATCACCCTCATCCATGGAGCGCGGATTGAATCCGGCTGTCCATTGCTTGCCTGCCTCTTGGGCAAGGCGAGTTATATCTTCCTTCAGGATACCACATTCTATTAAGGTTTCGGGTAAACCTACGGCCGAACGCAAGTTTTCTACAAATAGCGCTAATGCCTCGGCCGGATTATCGGCCGATTCTTTGTACGTCCGAGGAACCAGGTCGGCATAAAGATCGGACACTTCCTCTCCATTAAACCGAATAACTTCAGGCAGCATTAAACCAATAGCAACACCATGAGTGATACCATAGTGAGCTGTCAAGGGATTCGCACACGCATGGGTTGATCCGAGCATGGAATTTTCAATCGCCAAACCAGCTAGTGATGACCCCAGAAGCATGGCTTCCCGAGCCTCCACATCATTCGGACAACGAACCGCCTGCAAAAGATTGCTGGAAATCAGATTCCATGCCTGAACAGAAAAAAGCTGGGACATGGATGTGCGAACGCGCGTCACGTAGGTCTCCAGTGCATGCGACAACGCGTCCATACCCGTGGCTTTCGTGACATCCACTGGCTGACTTAGCGTAAGTTGGGGATCCAGCAACGCCACACGACAGGCTGCTTTTTTATCGCCACACGCCATTTTCTGGTGGGTTGCTGCATCGGCAATAAGAGCAAATGATTGACATTCACTTCCAGTTCCGGATGTCGTGGGAATTGCGATCATTGGCAACATCGCTTTCGTGGCTTTCCCTACCCCCCAGTAGTCTGCCATTTGACCACCATTCGTATACAGGAAATTAATTCCTTTAGCGCAGTCCATGGAGCTACCTCCACCTAACCCGATCAGCAGGTCCGGTTGACATTGCCGGGCACAGTCGAGTCCATTCTGCACATGCTCTGTGGTTGGATTTTCCTCCACGCCATCAAACAGGATCACTTCCACGTTCTCTTTATTCAACACATCTAGCGCACGTTGAACATGGCCGGCTGCCACGATCCCGGGATCTGAAACCACAAGCACGCGACTGGCACCGGACTCACATACCAACTCTCCGAGAGAGTCTATTTTCCCTCGACCAAATACCAGACGGGTAAAGGACTGATAATCGAAAGATCTCATGGGGTGGGATTGTAATGAACCTTTCCGACCGGATTGCATAGAGACTGATCACATCAAAGAACAGCTACGTCTCCGTCGATTCTACTACTTGTTTCGGAAAGTTTACTTTCGGGATTCTCGTCCCGTTTCTTCCTAAAGGACCGATGGATACCAGAGTACCTGCGTCTACCAGACAAACAACCATACAATCGTATTTTCCTATCTACTACGCCGCAACCCGTTAACTCGCCTTGGGCACTTGAGAATCGGGGACCTGATAAGCTCGACTACGGAAAAGGAAATCAATAATACTCCCCTCATGTGGTTGCAACCAATTGAGCTTACTGGTCGGAATCGGTCCAATGTTTAAACGATCGATGAAAATCGCATCACTTGCGCCCTGAATCAGGTTTTGATCGTCCGAAATGATCGTCCCAACCAGGGTAGGACCAATTTTCGAAAGCATCTGATCCTGAGGGCATTCAACAACCGTCGAAAACGGGAACATATACTCTTTCTTAGCTATTTCGTTTTCCGGAGAAGCACAATGCACAATCATAGGACGCAAATAAGAACAGCGTTCCTGCTCAACCAGCCGATCACCATAAACACTCGTAAGATCGGTAACTCCCTCTTCTTTCAAATCTTGCTCAATCATCTGCCATACGGCTTTTCCCATACCGGGCACCGTAAATGCCGCAAGCCCTGCTTCCGGATCAGTTGGCCCGAGCGCTTCTTTGGGTCCTATTCGTTCAGCCAAAGCCTGAGCAATTTCCTTCGTGTGTCGAGAAGCCCATATTCCTGAACAATTGATACACCCGCGGCCACTGTTGATGTAAATACTTTCTTCCATCAAATCCAGATAATCTTCCCACTGATCGACCACATCGTCGCCCAGGATAATTTTGGAAAAACCCGGGCCATGTGCCTGTACCTTCGGGTTTCCTCGATAACGATCAACGGTAGGAGTTCCTCCAAAGATCATTGACCGATCACAAGCGGCCAGTACCGCTGCGCCTGCTGCCGCTTCGCCCGGATAAAGTGCAAAGACTTCTTTGGGAACTCCCGCTTCAATAAACGCGGATACCATACGGTAAGGAGTCCATGGTTCTTGCGGTCCGGGTTTGAGCACTAATCCCATCTGCAAAGGAATTGCCGGCAGCCATAACGTATGAACTCCGGGAGAATTGGAAGGAAGGACAGCAGCAAGTACCGGCGCTTGCGCCTGGTAACTTACCACCACACCCCGGTCTTCCATTCCCCATCCACGTGTCAGAATGTCCAGTGGCAATCCACGTGTCAGACAATCGAGAATTTTGCCCATGTTCTTGAGCACAAAGGAATTTTTTCCCATATTCGCTCGACACATGTGCTCTGGCAGACCTGTACTGGCAGACTGTTGATGAACAAAATCATCTGGACTCTGAGTGCCATCACCAAGAGGCAAGGTACCGGATTCATACAGGTCAGCTGCCTTTGCGAGCATTCCAAGTAAGTCGGAACACGGAATTTCCCGAAGTATTTCCCGTGCTTTCTGCGCCTGACGCATATCTCGTCTGATTATGCCATCATTGGCCTGACTTACCGTTGCAATTGATTCTCCGGTGCTGAAGTGCACTACTTCTGATGTTTCCAGCGATTCATAATGTTCGCCCCAACGCATAACTGGAATATTAAGCACGGTATTATCTCTCCTGCGAATACAGTCACCTAAATCTCTGACGCCATTATGTTCCGTCCATAATTCGGAACATCTGGCTTCATCTGAACGATCAATACACTCCCACCGTTGTAGTGGATGCAAAACCACGGTAAGGTTTCACACCACTAACACCATCCCATGGAAACGTGGAAAACGGAGCCTCCCGTTCACCTTCGTCTCGCTCCAGAAAACCCGGAACAAAAAATTCCTTGGTTAAAGTTGTCAGTTTGACACGCCCTGTCTCGCCGTATCCTACTACCTGGTTGTGATCATCAAAATCAACCACTTCCGTCACGGCTCTCGGCTGTGGAGCATAATACGCTATTTTATATCCTTCAGCCGCTGTAACCGGCTTGCTACACGCCAGTCCCATCAACGTGTTACCATAAGTTGGAGTCATATATACTCCACTTTTTTCCGGCGGACCACCAAACAGCTCTTCGACACAATATCGCGTCCACTGTGGAGTGAACTCAGTTCCGCCAGAAAAAATACCGGTAATTCCGACATCCTTTATGCTCGTGCCTCGCTCTTCCAGTGCAATCGCCAACCCATCAAGCAACTTGGGCGTTGCGAACAGACACTTGATGTCATGGCCTGCGGTCAAAACCGTGATGGCCTGATCAATACAATGATCTTTGTATTCCTCCAGATGCTCCATCCATCCTTTCTTGATCAATTTCACTACCCAGCGAGGATCCAGATCGATACAAAAACAAATGCCACCACGAAACTGGCTGAGATGCTCAACAGCCAGACGAAGCCGTCGAGGTCCTGACGGCCCCAGCATCAACCAATTCGCGCCCTTTGGAAAATACTCATCCGGAAGAGTCTCACTGAATAATTCATAATCAATTCGAAAGTCGTCGATCACCACCCGACTCTTAGGAACCCCTGTCGTTCCTCCTGTTTCAAACACGTAGGTCGGCTTTCCTTCCAGCGCTTTTGGAACCCAACGACGAACCGGGCCACCTCTCAACCAGTCGTCCTCAAAAAGAGGAAATTTCTTCAAATCGTCGTATCCCTGCACATCCTTCAGAGGGTCGAACTTGAGCTCGCTCTTTTTTTCAAGCCAGAAGGGGCATCCCGTTGATTCATTAAAATGCCACTCCACTGTTTCCCGTACATGTGCATCCAAACGTTCACGTGCCTGTTGTGCCTGTTCGGTTACCGATGCGTCAATCGCAGAATCTGTCGTCATAATTCAAAACCATCCGTTAACAAGTCCAGCAAAAACACAGATACGAAATCTAACCATGATTCCTCAATCATCCCTGTTAACACCTACATGCCTAGTCCTGGGAATGTAGGGCATAAAGCCGATTCCAAGTCATCAAGTACAACGTACCTCCCGTTGCCACTACCGTAGAATATACGGCATTATCCATAATGTTCTCTGCAACAATCTTCATTTCCTTACTTGCTTCGAACACCACAACATCTCCATCTTCATCTCCAAGATATACCTTGCCATCGACCACATAAGGGGAACCCCAAACGTTGGAAAGCATATCGTATTTCCAGTGAACCTGACCCGTTTTGCTGTCCAGACAATGAAGAAAACCTGCCAGTTCAGCAGCGAATACAAGATCACCGTATACCGCTACCGTACTGATCGTACGGCCATAAACCACATTGTCGAACTTTTTAGTTCCATCTTCACCGCCATAGTGCCAAACCTCCGCAGAATTGGGATTCGGTTTGGTCATGTGTTTGTCGTTGTCAAACGGAATAAACTGGTTCAATCGTGTCTCGTTGATGGGTTTATCGGGGGCGGCCTTATCATACACAAGATGAGTGCTTACGTTCCCTGTCTTGGTCCCATCAATACACCACAAATGTCCGATCCCAAGCCCATGTTCCGGATCCTGCCCGACACCTACGTAAACCTTGTCATCCTGAATCACCGGTGTTCCGACAATACTGTTTCGCGTTCCCCTGCCACCCAGAACCCAGATTGAATCTTTCGGATTGCAATCAAATTTCCATATCAGCTTCGATTGATTCCGACGCTCTGGATTGCCGGCTGGATCGAAAGCATAAATCCATCCATCACCTCCAGGAAACACAACAATCG
>CAXEIY010000199.1:0-11493 GCA_963996245.1 uncultured Planctomycetia bacterium
GACTCCGAGGCAGCTTCAGCAGTATCCGAGGCAGCTTCAGCAGTATCCGAGGCGGCTTCAGCAGTATCCGAGGCAGCTTCAGCAGTATCCGAGGCGGCTTCAGCGGGCTTCGATTCAGAAACACTCGCTACTGGCGGAATTTGCTTGGGTTCGGGAACTGGAAAATCTTCGGGAGACGTTCCAATATATTTTTTGAGCAGCGTTTGGACTTTTGCCGTCGGCTTAGCTCCAACCGAAAGCCAGTACTGAATCCGCTCGTCATTCAACTTGACCCGTCGATTGGTATCAGAAATCATCGGATCGTAAGTCCCTAGTTCTTCGATCACGTTGCCATCGCGCGGAGAACGAGAATCCATCGCACATATCCTAAAGAAGGGGCGGTGCCGACGCCCGAGTTTCTTCATCCGAATTCGAACAGCCACAGGGTTCATTCTCCTCTCACAGAATCTAATATCGCTGAGGTGGTACACCACCAGAAGGCATCCTACCGCATCCCTATCAACTTCGCAATTGCAACGAGCAAAGACTTCCAGAAGGGTGCCGTTGCGATCGTAAGAAGCAACATTTAACATGATGGCAGGGGAAACATAAATATATCCTACTGCTTTAATGAACCGACACACAATCCTGCCTCCTGTTTGACAAGTGAATTTATATGTTAAATTTTCTGACGGAAGGTCACGGACCTCAATTCTGCGATCGCATTGGAAGGCGCACGGCACTGGAAGTTGGTAGTCTCAGTACCCTGGGAATAGGCCTACCTGCGGTCCTGAGGACAGCAAAGGGGGACGCAAAGTCACCCTCCCCTACATTCGGGAAAACCAAACGCGTCATTCTGCTTTACATGTGGGGTGGACCGGCACACCAGGATACATGGGACCTGAAACCACACGGTCCCTCTGAAACACGGGGAGAATTCCTGCCGATTGCTACCCGATCACCCGGGATGTTCATCAGTGAACATTTTCCCAGACTGGCCAAACACACCGACAAACTGGCTATTGTTCGCTCGGTCGGCCAGGAAGACAACAACCACTCCACAGGTGCCCATGCGGCGTTAACCGGTCGACGTCATGAACTACAGGCTGAAAGTTTTGGTGCACGAGACAGTGATTTCCCTCATTTCGGATCGGTCCTGTCACACCTGCGTCCCAATCAAGCGGGACTTCCCAGTTTTGTATCGCTCCCAGAGGTCATTAATACTACCAATGGCGCGATTACCCCAGGACAGAATGCCGGATTTCTGGGTAGGCAATATGATCCTTTTCGCATTAACCAACATCCAGATACAGCAGACTTTTCCGTTCGAAGCCTTACGATTCCCGACTCCTTCAGTCCGCAACGGTTGCAACGAAGCAGTCAACTGCTGAAAAAGATAGAACAACAAGCGCGTTTGTCAGAACAATCTAAAACCGTACAAGCAATGGGGCGTATTTACCAGCAGGCACTGTCCATGGTTCTATCCCCGAAAGCCCGTCAGGCGTTTGACCTTTCGTCTGAAAAAACGACTGATAGACAACGATATGGCTTACATACATTTGGACAAAGTGTATTACTTGCGAGGCGGTTAATTGAAGCTGGTGTTCAATTTGTCACCGTCTACTGGCACCGGGAAGAGCCGACGATCGACACCACGTGGGATACCCATGCTCTCAATTTTCAGGAACTGAAAAATCGTCTCATGCCTGCGGTCGATCGCCCCATTTCCAGTCTTCTGGAAGACCTTCAATCGCGGGGACTGCTAGATGAAACACTGGTTGTCTGGAATAGCGAATTTGGACGCACGCCACGCATCAACGGTAATGCCGGACGTGACCACTGGGGCCCCTGTAACTCGGTCGTCATGGCTGGTGGCGGCGTCCCTGGCGGCCAGATCTTCGGTGCGTCAGATGAAAATGCCGCTTTCCCAACACGTGATAAAGTTACTCAAGACGACATCGCAGCAACCATCTACCACCTTCTGGGAATCCCTCCAGAAACGACCCTTTACGATCGTTTGCAACGCCCTCACACTCTCGCACTTGGGACCCCTATCACACGGCTACTTTCAGGAACGGCACTTCCCCGAAATACGGTGTCTCCCCAGAACCTGTCAGATGGTTTTCAAACCGGACCTTTCACCGCTATGCTCCGAGAGCGTGGGTTACGTTTTCTCAATCTCGATATCGGCAACCCTGAGAGCGAAAAAATGTGGTCACTGGATGGATGGAGCGAAGTATCTGGAGCGGGAATTGACTGTGGTCGAAGCCTTCGGGCGAACTCGGCAACGATCACGTATCAGGGACTGTTTTACACGCACTTCGATTACCGATGGCTGGCTCTGCGTTTGAATAACAGACAAACGCTTGCCGAAGTAACGCTACATGTAGCCGGACGCAAACTGCCTCTGCCTTCTTCCTTAGTCCAATCCAGTGAAAGACAACTCTGGCAAATTCCCTTCCCTAAAGGATTAATGGCAACCACTTCGAAATTCAGTCTCGAGATCCAGGCCCCCGGTTGGTTTGTGACAGATATCGTTCTTCTGGGCAACCGTATCAAAAATTCACACCTTAAGGACGTAAGTTCTACCACACATAAGACCTAGCCCACCATGTACTCAAGATCTGGCGGGATACACGAATATACACTTAGCTGTTGATTTCCGGTTATGGACCGAACTCGCTTACAAACTCACCTCCGACATTTTGGGCAAGAGCATGTTCTACAATGGTGGGACAGTCTCTCATCTGACCAGCAGCGTCAATTGAAGAAACAAATCGAATCCATTGACCTTCACCAGCTTGCGCAACTCCATGGGTCACCTGAAACCGGCTGTGCTCATCCATTACCAGCTGATATCAAACCGGTCTCCGCACTTTGTCTACCCAGTGATGCAAAAGATCAAACTCGCTGGAATGATGCCACATGGCGAGGTAAACAATACCTCGCAGAAGGTAAAACGGCTGTCTTACTGGTGGCCGGTGGTCAGGGATCCCGTCTTGGATTTCCCAAACCCAAAGGCATGTTTCCCATAGGACCGGTTACTGGCAAAAGCCTGTTCCAGATTCATGCAGAAAAAGTGCTTGCGCTTACACGCCGCTACAACATAACAATCCCGTATCTTGTGACAACCAGTGAGACCACGCATGATACAATTGAGCAGTTCTTCAAAGAAAACAAGTGGTTTGGCCTGAAGAAAGAACACGTGGTTCTGTTCTGCCAGCCGAGTTTTCCAACTGTTGATTTAGACAATGGCAAACTCCTTCTCCAGACCAAACACGGCCTGGCGATGAGTCCTGACGGCCATGGGGGAATACTGCAAGCACTGTTTCAGGCAGGAATTTTCGATCAACTGCAGTCGCAGGGAATAGAGCTCCTCTTTTTTCATCAGGTCGACAACCCTCTTGTCCAGGTTTGTGATGCTTCCTTTGTGGGGCTCCATCTGATGGAAAACGCGGAAGTCTCGACTAAAACCGTACGCAAGCAACAAGCCAGTGATCGTGTTGGATTGATTGCACAGTCAGACCGTAAAATGGTTATTGTTGAATACAGTGACCTTCCGGAGGCAATCGCCAACCAGCGTGATCAAGAAGGACAGTTACAATTCTGGACGGGTAATACCGCCATTCATCTGTTTCAGCTCGCGTTTCTCAATCGTGTTTCAAAAACTGGAAATCCACTACCTTACCATCGCGCGTACAAGAAAGTAGATCATGTCGCCCCCTCCGGAAAGATCCGTCGTCCCAGTCAGCCCAACGCCATGAAGTTTGAACAATTTATTTTTGACATTCTGCCGCAGGCACAACGTTGGTTAGTTGTGGAAACAAAACGAGAAGATGAATACGCACCTCTGAAAAACGCGCACGGAGACCATTCTCCTGAAAGCGTTCAGCGGGCCCTGTCTCAGCTGTATATTTCCTGGCTGGAACAAACAGGAACTCCGATTCCTAAATTACCGGCAGAATCCTTTCAACTGGAAATCAGCCCTCTTTTTGCCTCCGACTTAGAGGAACTCTCCCAACAGGATCTTTCTGCTATTCGAGTGGGTGACCCTCTCTATCTGTCGGCTCGCTAACTCGATACTGTTCCATCTCAAAACGAAGTTTGTCCAAAATCTCTTCAGGCTCCGCCCCCCGAGCTGAACACGTAAACCGACGTGCTGTCATGCCGAGTATATCAATGTGAACCTCTACATGTGTTTCTGGAAGGTACTCCCGGACCCGATCGGCCCATTCAATCAGACAGATGCCCTGTCCCTCAAAGTATTCCTCGATTCCCAGATCCAAAAATTCTCTTGGATCCTGAAGTCGATAGGAATCAAAATGGTAGATGGGAAGTCGGCCAGAATACTCGTTAATAAGCACAAAAGTTGGACTCGAAATCATTCGCCGCGGAACATCCAGTGAGGTCGCGATAGCCTGGACAAATCTCGTTTTTCCAGCCCCCAAAGATCCGACCAGAGCCACTACCGTCCCTGGAACCAGAAGTCCGCCGAGGGTCCTGCCGAGTGTCTCCGTCGCCTCTTCATTTTCGGATAGGTAAGACCACATAGACGTCGTTATTCAAAAAGAGGGCTGCATGGAAAGGATCCTGATACAGAAAACGGGAAGGACCGCACTTCTTTATCAGGATGTAGTTAACCTTGTCAGGGGAAAGACTGTGCTACACGATACCCGTTGGAAGATTACTATGCCCTTGCATGCGAACCAGGTCAAGCGGCGGGTAACTTGAGCACAAAAGTCGTACCTTGGCCAAGTGTACTTTCTACGCGAATCCGACCTTGGTGTGATTCAATAATATCACGACAGGTGCTCAAACCTAAACCTGTACCACCTTTTCCTGTGGAATCCGGACCGGATTTAGTACTGAAAAAAGGATCAAATATATGCGGAAGCTTATCGGGGGAAATGCCCGCGCCGTTATCGGTCACTCCTACTTCAACCGTAGTCCGATCCCCGCTGTAGGCAACCGACAACAGTAACCGACCACCAGTCTCGGATGCTTGTCGCGCATTGATAATGAGATTCAACAACACCTGTTGGATCTGATTGGCATTAATTATCGCACGAGCCTGATCATCAAAATGCTTGTAGAGCTTAATTCCATGCTTGTTCAGATCGCGTTCCACAAGTAACAAAGTATCTTCCACAAGAGGGACAACATCAAACGCTTCGCGTTGCTCGCTCCCCTTTCGCGCATAAGCAAGAATACCTGTAGTGATCGTTGCAGCACGTTGTCCAGCATCTAGGATCTGGCTAAAGGCTTTCTGACGAAGCGTCTCCTGCTGTTGTCGCATACCCAACTTACTGTAGTTAATGATCGTCATAAGGATATTATTAAACTCATGTGTAATACTGCTGGCCAGCGATCCCAGTGTGCTCATTTTCTGAGCTTGCTGTAACTGCTGACGCAACCAGTCAATCTCGCGTTTCAAAGCCGCAATATCGACGGTATCATCAGCTGGATCTACCACCAGCGAGTGCTGGTTCGCTATAGCAGTGGTCTCTGAATTCCGATCGGCCTGACCATTCCTGGTGGTTTGCCCTTGCATAGTGCTCCTCCCTGAGCGGCGATAACTATTCAGACGCGGATAGATTCAGAGTCGGTTCAACGGTATACCAAATCTGGGCGAACCTATTTTGAACGGAGCATACATCTCAATCGTTTGAATCCCTTCATTTTTATCTGAGTGGCAACAACCACCCTAAATACACCAGATTCACCTACCCTACCCCTGTCATCGTGAGAGTCCCCCTACCATTCTTTCGCAACAGTAAAAAAGTGAGGAAACACTATCTCCTTACAGGGTTTTGTACATTACCTTCTTTGTCGTATTATCCCAAACGCACGCTGTCAGTCGGTCTGACCACCTGACCATTTGTCAGCATACTGGTTATCCATCTCTGAGCACGCTATAATGCCTGCTTTTCAGAATAGCCCCCATTAGTGCAAATTTGGACCTAGAATCATGCAACCCGAAGAACTGCTCAAACCTGTGATAGAAGTGGCTCAAAAACTGAATTATCAGATCCGCTATGAGTGGCTTGGAGGCGAAGGTACTCGTACACTGCGTTATCGTGATGAAACTTGGTTGTTCGTTGACCAATCCGATAATGAGGCTGAACAGTGCACCCTGATTACATCCGCACTGGCGACAGATTCGCGAATCGAACAACTCGAATTAAGTTCCCCTGTACGTGAATGGTTCCAACAAGTACAGGATCAGCAGCCATAATCTGTCGAGAAGCTTTTTCCCCTGGTCTGGCCGGAACGCGATTGCTCGACTTCTCGTTCTACACCTTTGCGTAATCCTATTTACCCTGGTCCTGATAAAGGCCATGGGTTTCAATGTAACACTCCACTGAACGGGGAACGAGATAACGTATGGAACGATTCTCCTGAACTCGTTTTCTACAATCCGTGCTGGAAATTCCCATTGCGGGAATCTCGACAACTGGCGGACGGGTAGTAAAAAGCAAAATCTCTTCCGGACTACCGGTCTTTTCAAAATCATCCAGGGATATCATATCCGCACGCTGCACAACAACAATCTGGGCAAGTTGGAGTATTCTTTCAGGTGAACGCCACGTATGAAATTCACGCAACGAATCAGACCCCATCAGAAAAAACATTTGATGCCCTTGGTGATCGTGATGCAATTGCTCCAGAGTTTCCGCCGTGTAACTGGGGCCGGAACGATCGACTTCGTAAGAAGACACAGCAAATCGAGTGTGTCCGGCAATGGCTAGCTCCACCATCCTTAATCGGTGATGTGATTCGGCCAACTCAAAGCGACTCTTATGAGGAGGGCTGCCGGCAGGAAGAAACCAAACCTCATCCAGTGCGCACTGCTCTAGACATTGTTCCGCTAACATCAAGTGGGCATTGTGAATCGGATCAAAAGTACCACCAAAAATCCCAAGTTTCATAACCTCACACCCTATAATTACCAGTAGACTATGAGCACATTCCGTATTCGGCTGTATTGGCAGACACCAATACAGATTCCCCGGATACCTCCGTCAGAATCATACCTGATTACACCGGAATCGGAGACCATTGCTCGGCGTAATACCGCATTCTCTTCTCTGGACTGAAATGCTCTCATGCAACAATCGCGTGGCTCAGCAGCCTACCAAAAAGAGCTCTTCGTTACCTCCGTAGAGGAAGAGTGGGAGACGGAAGATCACGAACGTCCATTAGCCGAAATCGTATTCAATCGTCCGTTGGACACCATTTTTCATTACCTTATTCCGGAATCCCTTACAGAAAGTATTCAGGTAGGCAAAAGGGTGCTCGTTCCACTGGGACGAGGAAACCATGTAGCGGCAGGCTATTGTGTTGGAGTCCATTACGCGGTTCCAAAAAGGAAACTCAAACCCATATCCAAAATCCTCGATGATCAGGTTTTGCTTCGTCCAGAAATGCTGAAGCTGACACGATGGATGGCAAATTACTACCTCTGCAGTTGGGGACAGGCGCTCAATGCTGTCCTCCCAGCGGGCGTCAGAAACCAAGCAGGCGCTCAAAAAATAAAAGTGCTCCAGGCCTGCCGGATTGAGGATTCAGACTTACTGGGTTTAACTACGAAACAGAAACGGGCCTTCGAAATCCTTCAGCAGTCTTCCCGCCCACTGACTCCAGCCGAACTGAAATCTTCTGCTCAGTGCGGTGACAGCCCCCTTCGCGCCCTGCGGCAACGTGGAATAATTGAAGCTTTTGAACAACCTATCCACCATAAACCGACCATCCACCAAGACCCTGAAAACGCGCAAAAAGGCTTCGACCTGACCACTGATCAAAGGTCTGGATTAAAAATAATTTTGAATGCATTAGAACAACAACGGCATCAAACCATACTCCTTCACGGTGTTACCGGAAGCGGCAAAACCGAGGTTTATATTCGTGCCATTCAGGAAGTGGTTTCCTATGGTCGACAAGCAATTGTGATTGTTCCGGAAATCAGCCTGACCCCACAAACTATTCAGCGATTCCGGGAACGATTTTCAGCGGTTGCCGTGTTACACAGCCATCTCAGTGACAAGGATCGACACCAGCACTGGCAGCAGATAGCAGAAGGTTCTGTACAGGTCGTGGTAGGAGCCCGAAGCGCCGTATTTGCCCCCACCCCCCATCTCGGGATAATCGTTCTGGACGAAGAACATGAAACGACATTTAAGCAGGAAACAACTCCCCGTTACCATGCACGTGAAGTCGCCCAACAGCGAACGAAACTTGCCGAAGTGCCTCTCTTGCTCGGTTCAGCTACTCCCTCTCTGGAAGCATGGCAGGCTGCCTCTGACAAACGCTATCAACTGGTCAGTCTTCCTCGAAGAGTAATGGATTTACCTATGCCCGTTGTCCAGACTCTGGATATGAGACAAAGGGTTCGAGAACGGCGGGGCATGCATGCCTTGTCCCTTGCCCTGGAAACGGCCATGCAGCAATCCCTCGAAAACAAAGGACAGGTCATTCTTTTGTTAAATCGCCGCGGTTATTCGACTCATATTCAGTGCCCTAGGTGCGGCGAACCGATCACCTGCCAGAGATGTGATATCAGTCTGATTCATCACAAGCAAAGAAACGCCGCCATCTGTCATTATTGTGACTTCGAAACTAAACCACCTGAAATCTGTCCCCACTGCCAATTTCCTGGCATGCGTTATCAGGGCATTGGCACAGAGCGACTTGAATCGGAAATACGCTCAAAATTTCCTGATGTGCGGTCTGTCCGCATGGACACAGATACTATGCGGTCACCGGGAAATTATGAAAAAGCACTTACCGCCTTTCGAGAGGGTTCGGCAAGAATACTTCTCGGCACCCAGATGATTGCAAAAGGGCTCGACTTTCCTCAAGTCACATTGGTGGGAGTTATTAATGCCGACACAGCACTGCACTTACCTGATTTTCGGGCATCGGAGCGCACCTTTCAACTGGTGGCTCAAGTGGCAGGCCGCACCGGCAGAGGCCCACTGGGGGGACGTGTCCTGGTTCAAACCTTCAGTCCGGATCATCCTGCTATTGTAGCAGCCGCGTCACACGATTTTATCAGGTTCGCAGACCAAGAACTTATCCATCGAAAAGAGTATAGTTATCCTCCATACGGCAATATGGCACGCATTATCATCCGCGGAACAGATGAAACTTCCGTTGAATCTTTTGCAGAAAAACTGGCTGACGATCTTGCTTGTCAGGACTCGTCAACAGCAGTTAACAATTGGAGAGTTCTGGGCCCTGCTCCCTGCCCAATTGGCAAGATACAAAACCATTATCGATTCCACCTGCAACTTCAGACATCACTTTCTGGATCCCTTCAAGATTACTTACGTGAACATCTCCAATCGTTGCGTATTCCGTCAAACGTCGATTTTCAGATCGATATCGATCCGCTCAGCATGCTCTAGCCAACCCTGCGAGCATCCCGTTCTTTTAGCAGGGAAATTCGTCTGATGCGATTTTGGCATGTCTCTTTTTAATCCTCTCTTAACCTGCCACATCCCATGTCACAAAAAAGCGGACCGATACTGTCCGAAGTTACGGTTTATTAGCCGCATGCCATTGCAGTAACCATTGTCCCAGCGTCAGTACAATGGTTCTTGGGTTGGAATCACGTCGTTCGACCAGTCTTAGTTTCTGGTCATGGACCGTGATATTTTCAACCCCCTGGAAGTCATCTGGAATTTCCACCAAGAAGATCGCGTAGGACCTCTCGACAGTCTGATCTGCATCGATATACGAATACAGCGTCTGGCCTAGAATACGATTGGTCTTCACTAATACCGGAAAGGGTTGGTGATAACCTGTCGTCCCGAACTCCAAACCTCGTGCCGCTACCTTTCCCTCAAAACGATAACGCCAAATATTTAACCAGGGATAATCCTGTGGCTTCCACAAATACCCTATCAAAATATTTTGTCCCGGATTGCAAGCTGTGACCCACCCCAAGGGTTCCCGAGAATCAACGACAAAAGAACTAACGTCGTGTACGCGATCGATATTCGGCCGGTCAAAAAACCGGTGCAGATTCACAGATTTCCCTTCGATTATGACCTTCGGCCAAAGAGATGCCTGATCGAACGACAGTGGAACCTCTTCATCCTGTTCAAATCCGTAAGTAGCGTTCGAATCCACCCGAGTTGATTCATCCAAAAATGGTGGCGCAATCGTAGGGTGCTGCACCATGTTGTAAATGCGCCCCAGCGGATTGACATTGGTGACGGATTCAGAAACCAATGCGATCGACTCATGTCTTGCCAGCTGAACCCGACGTGAAACCTTCAAACCAGCAATCGGTAAGTCACAGGCCATAAGAGTTTCGATTCTGTCTTCACGTTCTACGGGCAACTCAATCACATTCCATTCTCGTCGCGGCGCTTCCCCATGGAACGGAACTCCTCTCAAAACTTCCGCATCTGAGGGTTGTCCCCATCGATCCAGACAGAGGAAATGTCCTCTTAGATGGGGTTCGTCTGAACGGCGAGATTCCAGAGCCTCTGTAATTTCCCAATTCAGGGGATTCACCGATCCTTTCAGAAAACGGAATTCGACAATCCCACCGCCTGACGTCACCGTCGTAAGACGTGCCTTTGAACCCGCTAACACCAGTTCCTGTTCAGCACTCGCCCCTTTTACCTGAACCAGTAACAGGAACATTCCTACCATCATCAGTTTCACACACAAAAATGTCCGTAGCATTTTCACACTCTCCCGTAATTACCAAACTGACAGAGATCTTCTAAAAACGCATCTCTGACATTGTCACACTATCTTCGAGATACACTCAGACATCAGCAGGACCCTTGACTGAATGGTTAGAAAAAACAACGTTGTCTTGCTTTGATATGGAGCAATTCATTTCTCATTTCCTCTCAACGGTCAAACTGGTGTACAATGCTGACTTATATCAGGAATAAACCCGATTCTGTCTTTGTAGGATTGTAACTCCCGATGACCTGCACATCATCCCAACTCCACATCCGATGGACTGCTTTTTTTGGTCACGCCATACTTGTCGCGTTGTTGACATATCCGATTACCAGTCATGCGCAAGTGCCTGCCGAATCTCAGATCGACTACCAACGAGATATTCGCCCTCTTCTTTCTGACCACTGCTACGATTGTCATGGACCAGACGAAAAAGCACGGAAAGGGAAGCTCCGCCTTGATCGTCCTGAAAACGTTCTAATAGATTTAGGTGGACATGTCATCGTCCCGGGATCCCCTCAGGACAGCCCCTTGATTCAACGGATTACCAACGATGATCCCAGCCAGCGGATGCCGCCTACAGAAGCAGATCAACCTCTGAACAACCATCAAATACAGCTACTGACCGAGTGGATTCGCCAGGGTTCTCAATGGGATGAACATTGGGCTTACCAGCCCCCCCAACGGCCATCCATTCCTGTCATTAACAGTTCCTTTGTACGAAATCCCATTGATCGATTTACTCTGTCTCGTCTCGAGAACGAACACCTAGATCCCTCCTCACCTGCGGAATCCGTTACGCTTATA
>CAXEIY010000200.1:0-5486 GCA_963996245.1 uncultured Planctomycetia bacterium
CAAACAAGGATCAGGTTCGAAAAGCGATTCTGGAACAGATTTATGGTTTGAAAACAGAACTCATAACAGAAACAGAATTAAAGCGTGCCAAAGCGCAAAAAGCTGCAGAATACGTATTTGCACATCAGACGCCACAGGATCAGGCCGACAGCCTGGGTCGGAGCTTTATTGCGACCGGAGACCCGTTATTTGACAGTCGGTATGTCGATGGTATTCAAACGGTTACGGTGGAGCAAATAAGAACCGCAGCGCAGCGTTATTTCGACGAGATGCGTGTAAATGTTGCGATCATCGATCCCCTGGAAGCGTCTCCCCAGACCCTTGCGCAGGACAACTCTGCCTCATCCTCACCTCCTATCGAACGTCATATCCTGGATAATGGGGTACGCGTGCTGGTGAAAAAACACGACGGAGCACCGCTGGTAAATATTCAGGCATTCTGCGTAGCAGGACTGCTTGGAGAAACCGATGAAACTTCCGGAATTTCATCTTTGACAGGAAATATGCTGGACCAGGGAAGCCAGCATTACACCGCCCTCGAAATTGCCGAGTATTTTGATTCTATCGGCGGACAATTCGGTGTGGTTACGGGACGTAACACTATTTATGCATCCGCCCAGGTACTGCCGCAGGATACCGTCGAGGCCATGTCCGTGCTCAGCGACTGTTTTCTGCGTCCCAAGTTTGCGGATACTGCGTTTCAACGTCAAAAACAACTGGCCCTTGGTGCAATAGCTCGACGACAAACTAATCCGCAGGCCGAGCTTTTTGAATTTTTTGCTGACAGTTTACCCAACTCGACACCATACCACCTCACCCAGGGAGGAAAACAGCAAAGTCTGGAACGTTTGACGCCGGACGATCTGCGTGCTTTTCATTCACGATATTTTGTTCCGGAGAACATCGTCGTTTCTGTTTTTGGTGATATTGAAAGCAGCGAAGCCCTCCATTTGGTTAATGAACAATTCGGCCAGATCCGTGATACACAACCTTTCACTGCACCTGACTGGGATGACCATCTACAGATCAATGAAAATATTGTAAGACACAAAAAGACTCAGAAACCGGCCGGCATGGTAATCGTGGCATATCCCACCATCAGCCTAAATGAAACCAAGGACTATATGTCGTTGATGGTTCTAGACACATTGATGTCCGGATATGGGTATCCAGGTGGCTGGCTGCATGAGGATCTACGTAAGGAGCGTCAACTCGTATATGGGGTCCATGCCATACAACTGTTAGGGCCCAAACCCGGATTCTTTCTGGTCATTGCTCAAACATCCCCGGACCAGGTCGGCCTCACCGTAGAGAGGATCCTGGTCAATATGGAACGAGCGCGCCGTGGAGACATTACATCTGCCGAAGTACGGAAAGCAAAAGACCTTGTGGCCGCGCAGCATGCCATGAACAATATCACCGCCGGTAGTCAGGCCCAAGTTGCTGCTTTAGACGAATTGTATGGACTTGGGTACAACCATGACGCTGATTTTAATCAGCGCCTTAACGCGGTAACATTAGAAGATGTGAAAGATGTAGCGAAACGGTATTTCACCCATTATGTAGTAACCACGACAGGGCCTACCGACGCGCCATCGATCCCCTAGGAGCCATCCACCGAGTCGGCCGGTTCACGGCCATTAAAAACATACCATCCGTAGGTTGATGTCAAGAAGAGGACTGAGCCATGCACGCAGCGATATTAATTGGGCTTTTACTGGGAGTTGACAGCCTCTCGCTTGCTACGACCAATGACCAAAACACCGTGAAACGGCACAAAGTGAAAATTCGCATAAGCGAAAAAGGTCAACTCGCAGCAGCTCGGGTCACCATACGTGGACAGGACGGCAGTTTCTATGCTCCGGAAAATGCGGTTGTCCGTTCCCTTACCAGTGGCAACGAGTACTTTTACACCAATGGTGAATGCGAAGTAACTTTACCCGAAACGCCATCTACCCTATTGGTGTCACGCGGCATTGAAACGTTAACAGAAAAGCTGGTACTACAGCCACGCCGTGAAACACGTATCATGGTTGAATTGACACGCTGGACCAATCTGTCCACGGACTCTTGGTATTCCGGTGACTCTCACGTCCATCTCCATACTGGCGGGGACTTCGAAGTGAGTATTTCCGATGCTCTTACCGCTGCCCAGGCCGAAGATCTGAATTACACCAATCTGAATGTATCTAACAATCTTGGAGACGACATTCGTGATGCAGAGTTTATCACGGGTAAACCACACCCGCTTTCAACAGATCAACATCTATTGGTATTTGGCGAAGAAATGCGCAGTTCCATTTATGGGCATATGCTTCTTTTCGGAATCAACAAACTCGTTGAGCCACAATACACGGGATTTGATGATACGCCACAACACTACGATTACCCGCCTAACTTTGATCAAGCGGACGAAACGGTCAAACAGGGGGGTGTAGTTTCCTATGGACATCCCATGTTCACCGATCAACCTGACCCGTATGTGACCGATCCATTGAGCCACAATGGCGCTGCACTGGAACTTCCGATCGACGCCATATTCGATCGCGCTCATGCCATTGATATTATGTCCTACAATAGCGACGAGCCGCTGTCAGCTGGCCTATGGTACCAACTGTTAAACTGCGGCATTCGACTTTCCGCATGTGTCGGGACCGATGCACTGCTGGATCAGTCCACCGATCCATTAGGCGGCGATCGGGTTTATGTAAAGGTCGACGGCCCACTATCCAATCAACGATGGTTGGACGGACTCAAGAAAGGACGTACCTTCGTTACCAATGGCCCCATGATTAACCTCCAGGTACAGGGGCGTTCCATCGGAGAAACCATCGCTCTAAAACAGCCTTCAAGTGTGCGGGTTAACACCAAAATCGACAGTTTGGTCCCATTTGATACGGTTCATGTCATCATGAACGGAAAAGCCGTTGTGACCAAGCAATACACTCCGTCTAAGGATGCTGACCGCGTAACCACGCAGACTATTGATGTCAGCCTGCCAATCAGAAAGAGTAGTTGGATCGCCATTCATGTAACAGGACCAGAAGATCCACGGGTTCTGGATGGTCGCGCGTGGGCGCATACAAGCCCGGTATACATTGAAGTCTCAGGAAAACCGATCCGACATAGCGAGGACGCGGCCTATTTTGTCACGTGGATCGATAAGTTATTGAACATTGTTGCAACCCGTAATCGATATCCTACACCGGAAGATCGCGAACGCGTGGAAACGCTGTTCCGCAAGGCCCAGGATCTCTTTCGCGAACGGCAACTCAATGCAGATTAATCACTGACCGCGCTATAGCATCTCTTATCAGCTAAGCAACTCTGGAACGACTCTGGCATGGGTAACCTCTGGATCGGTTAGCCGTTCATCCCGACCTCGATAACGATACGACAGGACCTCGTGATCCAGACCCATCTGCTTTAAAACAGTGGCATGGAAATCCGACACACTGACTCGTTGATCGACCGCTTGATAACCAAACGGATCCGTTGCGCCATAGGTGAAACCACCTCTGAAACCACCACCAGCCACCAGAGTTGTGAATGCATGGCGATTGTGATCACGTCCATTACTATTCTCGGTAATGGGTAAACGACCAAACTCTCCAGTCCAAATCACAATGACTTCATTCAGTAAGCCGCGGGTTTTCAAATCCTCAATCAGTGCAGCGCTCGGCTGATCCACCTGGGCACTGATCGTCTCAATACCACTTTTTAACCCACTGTGCGAATCCCATGGCTGGAAACTCGGCTTCAACGGCGGAAACACCTGAACAAAACGTACTCCGGACTCGACTAATCGCCGTGCCATCAAACATCTCGCTCCGTAATTTTCTGTCGTCGGATTATCCAGTCCATAACGCGTCCGAGTTTCTTTTGTTTCACTTTCCAGGTCCAGTATATTACGGGCAGCCAGCTGCATACGCGCGGCCAGTTCGTAATTCTTGATACGGGCCTCCAGTTCGTGTTCTTCAGGATGTGATCTGAGATGCAGACGGTTTAATTGCGACAGTAACTCCAGACTACGTTCCTGTGAGCCTGGCAACCGTGGATGAGTGGGATAAAGATGATGCACGGAGTTACCACGACTTCTGAATTCCGTTCCCTGATAAATCGCCGGGAGCCACCCGCTGGACCACACCATCTTACCCGAAGTGTTATAGCCTTGTGGATCACGTAAAACGATGTAACCGGGTAGGTCCTGATTTTCCGTACCCAGTGCATAACAGATCCAGGATCCCATGGACGGATAACCAAAAAATGTCTTGCCGGTCTGCATCATGTTGATAGCAAACGGATGATTGTTATTTTCCGTGTGCATTGAACGAATCATACACCAATGGTCCGCCATGTTGGCCATATGCGGCAAAGGGGTGGAGAAGTCCATTCCCGACTGACCATGTTTTGAGAATTCAAACGGGCAGGGCAGAAGAACATTCTTATTTCCCAGCTGAAAGGTTTCCACTTCACCTGGATGGGGTTCACCGGCACGCTTGGTTAACTCCGGTTTCGGATCGAAAAGATCCATTTGACTGGGCCCACCATTTTGAAACAACTGAATTACGGCTCGGGCCTTTGGTGCACGGTGTCCTTGACGCGGGATCAGATCGTCTGAAGGGCGAGTAACTGCGGCAAGGTCTTGAGCCCTTAACCATTCGCAGGCCATTGCTCCGAAACCGAGCGCACTATTCCACAACCATTTGCGACGATTCCACCCTGTGTTGTTATAATCTTGCATCGTATTACTCAAGATACAGAAATTCATTGGTACACAGTAACATATGGCACAAGTCATTCAGCGGTTGCCGGTCGGCATTCACCATATCTGCGGTCTGATCACGGTAGTTTTCTGTTTGTTCCTCAAAAAACTCAAGACAAAGTCTTTGTTCATCGAGCGAGGGATAACGACTTAGGGTGATCAGATACGCCAACCGAATCTGGGCTTCCCGATTACCAGGTTCATTTCGAATGATTCGATCAGCGATTTTTCTGGAGTGGTGTACTACAAAATCACTATTAAGTAAGGCAAATGACTGAAGCACCGTATTCGAATGAACTCTCTGAGTACAATTCACCGGCATAACCGGTGAATCAAATATCTCCATGAATTTCAGAGGATACACACGCCGTTGAAACAAGTATACACTACGGCGTTGATGTGCCGTTGAACCCGGTGTACGTTTCACTTTCGACAGCCCATCAACCGGTGTTGTCAACATTACAGGAGGACCTCCCATTTCGCGGTCAACACTCCCACTTGCTACCAGGATCGCATCACGGATAACCTCTGAGTCCAGTCGACGTAGGTTGGCATGAGCCATCCATCGATTTTCTGGATCCTGTTCATCATTGGTATTCTGGTCAGATCGAACAGACCGTTGCTGGTAAGCATAGGAGGTAACAATCAGTTTTATTAGACGTTTTAGACTCCATCCCGAGTCCATGAACTCCACCACTAGCCAGTCCAGTAATTCAGGATG
>CAXEIY010000201.1:0-6098 GCA_963996245.1 uncultured Planctomycetia bacterium
AACCCCGACCACTCCTTCCCCATTATCACCCATGGCCCCTATTGTTCCTGAGACATGCGTTCCATGATCATTATCATCATAGGGGTCGTTATCTTCGTTAACGAAATCCCAGCCAGACAGATCGTCGATATAGCCGTTGTCATCCGTATCTATCCCGTCTGACCAGGCTGTGTCACCTAGTAAATCTCCTGCATCAATATAGTTGTTGCCATTTATGTCTGACACGAGACTGGACGGATCCTGCGTATCCCAATTGGAACCACTGTTCAGGTCGATGAATGTATACAAGCCATCTCCATCGACATCTACCAACTGGTTTTTGATTTCCGCAGGAATCTCATTCTGATTGATCCATATATTCTGATACAGATCAGGGTGCGAGTAATCCACGCCAGTGTCAATTACTCCAACGACAACCTGATGGTTTCCTGTCTCAACCTCCCAGGCTTCGGGCGCATCGATATCAGCATCCTCAGTGCCAGAAGTCTGCCCGGTGTTGTGCATTCCCCATAGGTCAGAAAACTGGCTATCATCGGGAAACAAACCAATCGAGACATGGTAATTGGGCTCGGCAAAAACGATTGCGTCAAGCTTTTCCAGCTCCTGTACTACGTGAGCAACATTGATGTCGACAGCTGTCAGTAAATGGGAATCGCCAATACCATCCGAAAATTCAGAGTCCGGCAGCACGGAAACAACTGCACGGTCATTTCCTGATTCGCTAAGCAGCCCAGCCAGCTCTGAAGCCAGTGCTGCCCAATCTCCTTGCCGCATGCTAAATACCACTTCATTGGCCGCATAGCACGGAATCTCAGAACGCTCAAATGCCTCCTTGTGGTTATCACAAACGAAACCATCATCCGCACCGGATAGGGTAGTCGTTGTTAACAGGATACGTTCTTCAAACCGCTCAAAAGCGAGTTTCCTGCCAGATCGGTACTTTACAGATACCTTTTGCAGTCTCTTCACGGCAATATCCCATAAGAATGCGCACGACTTCTGTCATCCCTCAAAACCATAACTGTGACCTTGTTTCTGCACTTTAACAAACAAGTTGACCGTACCTCATGTACCAATAACACTACATCATATCACATCAATAAACGCTCGTGGTGAGCCACCACCACTTTCATTGCGTTGAAAATCAGCAACGAGCATAGCCGCGTAATCAGGAATTGGAAAATCCAAGTTTGGGCCACCAGGGCTTTTCCGAAGTGATGAAAGAGCGTGACTCTACTGATTGTAATGTCTTCCATATATCTTCAGCAGATACGCCCGTATTACATCGCTGAAGTGGAGCTATGACACCTCTAGCCGCAACAATCGAAATCCTGCGTCATAACTACCTCGTTATTGGTAGACAATATTGCCATCCGGTTCCACAACAAGCGGACGTCGCCAGACACCCAGGGGATGGTCTTTTATCATTGGCTCATTGATTTCGATACCAAGTCCGGCTACCTCCGGGATTTCAACATAGCCTTCACGAAAATGAAGTGGCTCCATAATTAACTGGCGATTGGCCCCTTCACTATCAATACGATATTCCAGAATAAGAAAATTACCAACGGTCGCAGCATAGTGCACTGAAACCGCGGTAGACACGGGGCCCAGTGGACTGTGGGGGGCTATCGTTAAATAATTGGCTTCTGCCATGGCTGCAATTTTCTTCGCTTCCAGGATTCCACCACACAACAATAGGTCCGGCTGAAGGATATCCGCGCCCCCTGCAGCGATCAGATCCCGAAACTCATACTTGGTGTAGAGCATTTCACCGGTAGCAATGGGGATAGGACATTTTTGTCGTAATTCTCCCATTGCTTCAATATTCTCCGGTCTCAAAGGCTCTTCAAAAAAAAGAGGTCTGTAGGGTTCTACTGCCTCAGCCATTTCCAGTGCTTTGAATGGTTCAAATATGCGGGCATGGGGATCCAACCCTATATCAATGGAATCTCCAACTGCCTTTCGTACGGCTTCCATTCGAGCTGCCGTCCCTTGGAGTACTTCACCCCACGCCATTTTCTCAGCATCGGGTGGCTGAGGTGCCATCTTCACAGCGGTAAATCCTCTTGAGACAGCCTGAGTGGCCGACTCGGCAACCTGTCTCGGAGTCTGTCCTCCTATGCCCAGATAAACACGTATTCGATCCCGACATCGACCACCCAGCAGTTGGTAAACAGGTACTTCGTGAATTTTTCCTTTTAAATCCCAAAGTGCTGTCTCTATACCACTGATTGCGGCATTGAGCATCGAACCACCTGGAAACCGCGACCCGTTGTACATGATTCTCCAGAGATGTTCGATACGAGTGGGGTCCTCCCCAATCAACCACTGCTTCAGATAATGAACTGTCTGCTCAACGGCAAAGTCAGGTCCAACACGGTATGCTTCACCCGTACCGTGAATGTGTTCATCGGTCAAAACCTTCACATAAATATGATTGCCACCAAGACTGGTTCCGTAGGTCTGAATATCAATGATCTTCATCGTTGTTTCTCAGAGGATCCTGGAATATAAATTAGTTTCAACAAAGACGAGTGTAACGACCGTTACCGCTTCAATCCAATCTTCGCCTGAGTTTTCTTTATCCAGACCCTCGCACACTAAATGATCCGATTCCCGAACTTAGATACCTGGTTAATTCCATTGCCCCCATTGCAGTCCTTTGCCCATTATGAACCGATTTTTCACATGCCCCATTCCCTGTTGCCTGTCCCCCCACATGACGCATCGGAAAAACATGAACACGGCATAGGACTAAAGATAGCTTCGATACGCAATCACGGCTCTAATCATCACATACACTAGGTACAACGACTGTTTTAATTTCATCAGCCCTGCGTCCATTACATGAAAGACCCTGACATGCATTCTTTATCCATCGGCATCATTGGAGCAACCGGATACATTGCGACCCCATATCGGGAAGAAATTCGTGATACTCAGTCGGCTACCATTACGGCACTCTGTGCGCGCCGCCAGGATAGGTTACAAAAGGCTGCAAAGGAGGACTCCTGTTCTTTTGTCAGTGACAACTGGGAGGATGTTGTTCACCATCCTGAAGTTAATCTGGTGCTCATCCTGACTCCGGACAATCTCCATTACGAACCAGCTCTTGCCACCATCGAAGCCGGTAAAGATCTCTTCTGTGAAAAACCAATTGGTGCCAACAGCCAGGAAGCCTTTGAAATGTGGCAGCGGGTACGTGAATCAAAATGCGCACATTATGTTCCATTTTGGACTCGTTATGTTCCGGTTTTCATGCGAGCCCGCCAGATCGTTCAAGAGGGGACTCTGGGAGACATCCGGTCCGTTGTATATCGATGGCACAATCCCCGTCCCGCAGCCATTCCGTTCACCTGGCGTGATGACGCCCGATTGTCTTCAGCCGGATCCATTGCCGACGTAGGTTCTCATGCCTACGATACCGTGCGATGGCTGATTAACTGTGAAGCTACACGTGTTCTGGCACATGCAGACACCATCACACCTCCCAAACCTGACAGGGGTGAAATCGATCTTTCTGAAGCCCTTGAATGGGGTCAGCAACATACCATTAGCGAATCTACGGAACAGCGCAAAGCCACCGCTTTTGACTACGCTACTCTTGCATGGGAATTCGCTTCCGGTGCCGTCGGTACGCTTGTGCTCTCACACGCTCCCGTTTTGCGCAAAGGTTTTTCACCGGAACTGGAGATTCACGGAACACAGGGTTCGCTTGCCATCGATCGCATTGGAAGCTCCGTGTCACTGCTTATTGAAGGGGAAGACCAGATCCAGACAGAAACGATAGATGACTCGGGATTTGGAAATCGATTTATGAAACATGTTTTCCCTTCTCTGCAGCAGCAACATGAAGGGCAGCGCGGTGAACATCCGGGTATAGATGACGGATGGCGTGTTCAATTGTTTACCGATGCTGCAGCGACCTCTGCACGCAGAGGAAACTGGGTTTCTATAGCGGAACTTGATCCGGAAGATACCAGCACCCGGTGATCGCCTTTGCCCTTTTTATTTTGGCACGGACACAACCCGTCCACATTGGCCGGAATGGACCGATGCCTGAACGGTCGCACAAATGTCTCTGCTTACCTGTGCATCAAGAAGGGTTGACCGTTTTTCGTCAATAGCCTTCACCATGTCTTCCATAATCCAATAGTCATTGTCAACTGCGATACGTCGGTTACGGAATTCAAACGGTGGTTGGTTGCGATAAAAAATACTCACTTCCGGCCGCGCTTCGCTTACTACCAGAGCGCCTTCGGTTCCCAGAACATGGATCTTGATTTCACCAATATCTGGATGGCTGGCTGCGCCGATTCTTCCGATGCAGAGTGTCCCGACTAGGGCATCATCCATTTCGAGTGTCACCGTAGCCAGATCTTCGACATTATTATCCTCGTTGACCTGGTGAAAGTGAGAAGTCGTGCACGCAAAGACTCGCCGCACCTTTTTCTCCAGTAGTGTATGAATATAGGCTAGTGGATATATCCCTTCGATTTCCAGCTCTCCCATCGGTTTTGATCCCACGCCGCCATCAGAACCATCCGCATGGGCTTCTATTTGTCGTTCCAGCCAATTGATAGGTGGATCACTTTCGCTTCGACTCCCTTTTGGTGGTCCCGAGTCCTTCGCAAAATAGAAATCCACGTGAATCGCATAAGGTTTACCGATCACTCCTTCTTGAATCGACCGTCGGGCTTCTATAACAGAAGGAAGAAAATTACGATTCCACATCATAAATCGCACATCCTTGCGATGAACCACTTCCACAAGCCGATCACATTCTTCCAAAGATGTTGACATCGGTTTGTCCTGTACAACATGCAAACCCATCTCGGCTGCACGGCAGCTCAAATCAATGTGTCGTTCCGCCTCCGAGCTGACCACCGCTACCTGTAACTCATAGTCCGATATTGCTTTTTCGATATCCCGTACATAAGGAATATCGTATTCACGTGCAAACGACCGGTTACGCTCGTGTGCCCATTCCGGAACCTGTGCATCATCGGCAACCACCACCAGATCAAATCTCGGGTGTGATGCCACTCCTCGGGGAACGTAAGCGTGTTTGACCACACTGAAAACCCCGCAACGGAGAGGCTGGTCTGTGGTATCAGGAGCATACATAGGTCTCTCCATCCTGGCTAAGCATCCAAGATTGATTAGATTGGATCGATTGGACCACAGTAGACATTACCTTCTTTGCAGAAAGCAAAGCCGGTATATCGCAAGTAACTTTGTCCGTGCCGGTCAGTAGCCTCGAAAACGCTTCCAGCATAGCAATTCGATTCAGAACAGGGTCCGTCGGGTTACGATGGGCACAGGGCATACCTCCAGCATACATCAAGTGAACATTGTGATGATCATCGGCATAGGCAGATCCATCGGATCCAATAAGAGAAAAAGAATAGTAGTCGTCTCCTGGTGGGAGAGTCAGGGAAACATCAATCAGTGCCATACCACCATCTGGAAATCCGAGATGGGCATGCACATAGTTTTCCTCATCACCATTAGAACATCCGTATACCGTGTTCGGTCTAACCCCAAACATCCCTATTGCGAGGCCTATTTCATCGGTCAGTCGTGCCTGCATATCTCCTTTTCCACTCGGCAACCATCGGTGAATACGTACCACACCGGGTTCTCCTAACTGCCCGATTTCCAAGCTATTACAAATCTGTTGGATCGCTGGTGAAAAACGTAAATGACTCGCCACCATTAATTGTACAGAAGCCTTCTGGCAACTGATGCTCAACTCATGGAGAACACTGGAAGCAATGGCCTCATCAAAGCAGACAAGAACATGCAAACCGCGCTGAATTGATTTCTGAACAGCGGAAACTGCATAGGTAATAACGGCATCCGCCTCTTCTTCCGTACTTCGAACCACACCGGTACTTCGTTTAACCGCATCGTCCCATTGCGAAAGAATAACCGGATCGTCTATCACCAGTGCGAGCTTGTGCATAATCCATGTACCTCGTTCAATCTCCTAGTCAGACAGTTCCACATCCTGCCTGCTGGGCGCCAACAAGATCACAATTATTCCGACAGCATAAATCCATCCTGTAATCAAACCGACCTGAGCATATTCA
>CAXEIY010000202.1:0-4356 GCA_963996245.1 uncultured Planctomycetia bacterium
CGGTAATCGTGAGCACACCATCGGTAAACCCGGTAGTTACAGCCAGGAGAATACGCTGCTCGAGTGCCTCCAGACGCAGACGACGGGCAGGGGACGGGGAAGAAACAGCACACGAATCTCTACGTGACATGATCGAGACCTCAGTGAGAAGCGGAACATTCAGGCAGACGGTACGAGCCAACTCCATTGAATTCGTTTGCACAACGATTCAAAATACGTGTAATGATCAGTGCAAACAGGCACTCACCCAAGTATAGGAAGTATGGGGGGAATAGAAAGCATTTAGATACCGTTGCCGCTTTTTCTTTGTGCAATCATCCTGGTGTGCAAACGCTCATGTGTACCAGTGCGCAACACTTTACCCGTATCCCGCTGATTTTCACACGTGTATACTGCTTGTTCAAATAAAACTACATGGTCTATTTCAGTACAACTTTAACATGCAGCAACATGCAACCATAACGGGAGCGAATCATCGTCATGGCATGGAATTTCGAACTTCTTGAGCAACCGTACGGAGCAGTCAGTGAAGGCCCCGTATGGTATGAATCCAGCTTGCTTTACACTCAGATTCAGGCATGTCGAATTATGCGATATGTACCGGAAACTCAAAAGTCCAGTGTATCTCTAGACAACACCAACTATGCCAATGGACTGGCAATGGATAACCAGAATTGCATTTGCGCTTGTGAAGGTGGCGCACGCCGAGTTGTACGCTATGAAGCCGACGGCTCCACTACGGTTCTGGCCGATCAGTTTGAGGGAAAAAAGTTTAACATACCCAATGATCTGGTTTTTGATCAGCATGGTGATATCTGGTTCACAGACCCCTTCTACGAAGGCTCTGCTGGCCCGTTCAGTTTCGACCTGGGGCAAAAAGAACTGGACCATGATTCGATCTATAAAATCAGCATGCAATCCGCTCCGGAACGTACCATTCAGCGTATGACATTTGATACCACACGCCCCAATGGTCTGCTGTTCTCACTTGATTTCCAGACTCTTTATGTGGCACAAAGCGGACGGCGCGCTGATGAAAAACGAGAATTACGCGCCTATCATTTACAACAGGATGGCAGCCTGCCTACTGGCACCGTGTTGCACGACTTTGGTGAACATCGAGGTATAGACGGAATGTGCCTGGACCAAAACGGTAACATCGTTGCGACGGCAGGATGGGAACTCGGAGGGCCTGGCCCGTCCATCTATGTTTTTGATCCCGAAGGGAATGTACTGGAAAGACACCCGGTTCCTGCAAATCGACCAACCAACTGTGCATTTGGTGGCAACAGCCTGAGTGACCTCTACGTTACGTCCACAGAAGGTCATCTTTTTCGTGCCCAAACAGATCGGCACGGGCATCCCGGCATCTGTTCTTAAGGCAGGACGGCCGCACTTTGATTCCAGTCGCTTCCAGGAAGCATCTGCCTGCTTGTCCACAATGCCGGGTCGCGCCTGCAACTTATAACAATACCCATCCCTTACGATAATCGGGCCGAATACAGGCATCCGCTTCTGGACAATTTTTTGCGGACATCTGTATTCCATCCCAAACCAGCTTTTGATTAACCCTCATCGCTACATTTTCATTCGACATCGCAGGCAGATTGGCGATACCACCAACTGATCCTCTACCCGCACCAACAATGGCTACATTCTATTTGTCGCTTATTGAATTTTTCTGACTTCCAGATCAAAACTTCCTGTCCAAAAACCCGCACCGCCTGACAACAGGGTTCCAACGGCAGCGCGTCGAGTTGTTTGTACCTGTCGTACCATACCAGCCTTTTGTAAATCCGATATTATTGCGTCGAGCCGTGTGTCACATTGGCATGCAGGCGTCTTTCGGTTTCACGTTCGCCAGATCAACCGTCCCCGTGTGTATGTCATACACCTTGTTCAACTGAAATCCCACATGCAGAACATCCGTCAATCTGGTCCGAACTGTTCGTCAAATAACCTTTTGGTTGCAAGCAGACAATCACGTGCCTCGATGTATATCCCAGGATTCATGCTTTCACGCGGCCCAGCCACATTTAAAACTATAACCTTGTTTTCGATAACCCATTCGACAATTGAACGGGCACGGAAGGGTTTCCGTAAATCGACACGCAAACACGGCCGTTTTTGTTCCAACGCATGTCGATAAGTAAGCAACGTTCCTCCATGCAGTCGACCTCGATAAAAAATCAGGGTCGCATCTGAAGCAGCTACATTTTTCTTCGTTCGTGCAGCATAGGAACCGGTCTGCATTTCGGTTAATTGGTATTTGTGGGGAATCTCGCCATCTTCGGCTAAGCGTCCTCTGGGGCACCAGCCTCCATGCTCAATATCCTCTGCCATAGCCACATCCAGCGCAGCCCGATCAACTCCGGTCTGACCCCCTGAAATGATCTTTGTTATCTGCTCTCTGAAAGTGAGAGTAAACATTACACCTCACTGTGACTGTCAAACCTCAGTCGCTCTCACTGAAAAAAATCGCACTTCACCTATTTCAGAATCTTCGCCTTATGTCCGCGTAAGTCGTTTTACAAGATTATTATCTCCACCAACATCCGTCAGTCGTCGGTAACGACCTTCAAATAAATAGGTAAGTGCCTTGTGATCAATTCCCATTAAACCAAGCATCGTCGCGTGCAGATCGTTGACATGAACCTTATCCTCCACCGCCGCAAAACCGAAGTCATCGGTTGTGCCAATCGTCTGTCCTCCCGTAATGCCTCCACCAGCCATCCATGCACTGAACCCATACGGATGGTGATCTCGACCATCCGTGCCCTGCAAAATAGGTGTGCGACCAAACTCTCCCACCCAGACTAACTGGGTGCTCTCAAGCAGACCTCTCGCATGCAGATCAGAAATCAAACCGGCAATAGGTTTATCCACCTTCTTGCCTTGTGTTTCATGATTACCCTTAACATCACCATGGGCGTCCCAGCCTCCACAAATCAGCTGAACATAGCGCACCCCGCGTTCCACCATTCGACGCGCTAAGAGACACATTTTTCCAAAACGCTGCGTCGGCTCTTCGTCTACACCGTATAAGTCCCTGGTATGCTTTGTTTCCTGAGACAGATTGATCAAGTCTGGAGCTGCTGATTGCATTCGAAAGGCCAGCTCATAGTTGGCAATGCGAGCATTCAAGCGACTATCACCCGGACGACTCTCCAGGTGACGCGTATTCCACCGATGCAAATAATCCAAAAGCATACGCTGCTCCGATTCCGTTATGTTCCGTGGACGTGACAGATTCTGGATCGGAGCACCCTGGGTGCGCAAATGAGTGCCCTGGTAAATGGCTGGCAGAAAACCGGAACTATACATGGAAGCGCCATTCCGGAAAATCCCATCTGTCATCGCTACATAGGCAGGCAGATTGTTACTCTCACAACCTAAACCATAGACTACCCAGGAACCAATACTTGGATGCCCCAGTAAACGAGTACCCGAATGCATAATGGTCATCGCCGAACCATGAATAAACAGATCGTGATACATGGAACGAATGATGGCTAACTTGTCTGCGTGTTGCGCAAGGAACGGAAAAATACTCGATATATCCTGTCCGCTGTTTCCATATTTCTTAAATGGAAATATGGGAGCCATCACCTTGGAGTCGGCCGTATTGATCTGAGCCAGATCAAAGTCACGAAGACTTTCGGGCAGTAACTGATCGTCATATTTTTTCATCAAGGGCTTTGGATCGAAGGTTTCCAAATGGCTCGGACCACCCTGCATGAATAGGAAGATAACACTTTTAGATGTACCAGGAAGTTGCGAAGAATGAGGTGCGAGTGGATTGGTTTCCTGGCTGACAGTATCCCGGGCCAGTAGATCGCCTAGCGCCAACGAACCAAATCCCAATCCACCTTTAACAAGCCAGTCCCGTCGTGATTGAATCGTCATAATTGATTGCGCCTCTTCAAATAAGATCAGTCGACGAAAGCGAACTCCGATAGATTAAACAATGTCAGGCACAACTTGGAAAGTGCCTGCACGCGTTCCGGAGACACACCTTCAATTGACGTCGGTGCATGCTCCAACATCGGCTCAGAACTCTGTTGTTCGAGTGTGTTGACCAGTCGTTTCGCGGACCGTCTTTCTTCCTGACTGGGAGCACGCCCCAATACGATTTTCCATGCCCGCACAATCTGGGATTCGGGGTCTTGTCCGACTTCCTTAACCACACGATCTACCAGATACATAGCCTGTTGAAACACAGACTTGTTGTTGAGACTCCAGAGAGCCTGGGGGGCAACCGTAGTCACATCTCGGGACGGACAACTGACAGATGTTACAGGTGCATCAAAAACCTCAAACATCGGAAAGCGGAAATTACGCCGGACCAGAATGTAG
>CAXEIY010000203.1:0-66540 GCA_963996245.1 uncultured Planctomycetia bacterium
CCGCACTGTTGTTTTTCAGCCAGCGCTCTGTCAGTCCAACACCACTAGTGCAATCAATCGACAACTCTTTACCTGATCTCGAAAAAGAGTCCACACCAGATGTTCCGGTTTCCGAAGGTATCCCGGAACCAGAAAATAGCCACTCGCCCGTACCAAATGACCCGGAGCCGCCAGAAGTAGATCCATCCGTAAGTGACAACCACATTTCAGAAAACAATGCTTTAGTTGAAACTCTCCCAGAGAACCCCCAAGACACTGCTACAGAGACCTCTGCCACTGAAAAGCAACCCGAACCACCATCAACTGGTTCACCAATCGGACTACCTTCTTTTTCGTTGGACTCATTCCTTGGAAAAACAGTCCCTGACACGCCAAACAATCCCATAGCTGCCCCGCCAGTAACCTCGAATTCCGCTGCGAACATCCCAGACAACTCCCCGGTTACCGTCAACCAGAATGTCAACTCTACACAACTAACCCTTCCTGTGACCAAATTTGAATACATTGATTTTCCACTGGATTTGCTGATTGAAGAAGTCTCGCAGCTTGCAAAGATGGATATCGAATTTGATTACCCCGCCCTTTCGAGAATGCGCATTCCCTTCGACACACCCGTTACCTTACGCTTGGAAAATACCCGTCTCCAGGAAATCCTGAATGCCATTACTCATCCCCTAAAACTGACTTATAAGATTACCGGAAGGAAGATTCTGATAACCGAAAACACGCAGGTCAAAGCCGCACCCACAGACGAAGCTTCTTCCCGTTCATCTGAAAATATGGATTGCAACAGATCTCAAACGGAATAACATGCAATCGTAGTACTGGATGTACATCGGTGATTCCGGATTCTGTTGTGCCAAAAAGGAGCATTTGATGCGGAGGCTAACTCGTACACTCATCTGGGTATTGTGCTTCGGCGCCCTCATTGTATCTACCCAGCTCAGCAGTTTTCTGAGTGCTGATTCCGGTGATGTCACCGAGCTTGCGCCGGGAGTCTTCTTCCGTGAACAGACGGAGGGATGTAACAACGGATGGATTGTTTTCAAGGATTATGTTCTGGTTGTCGATGCCAATTTTCCCGAGCATGCGGCAAAGGTGGTGGAGGCCATCAAAAAGACCACAGACAAGCCCATCAAGTTCGTCTTTGATACCCATTATCATGGGGATCATGCTTTCGGTAACGCGATCTATACCAATGATGGAGCGGTTGCCGTCGCCACAGAAACCTGCCTGCTTCAAATTCTGGAAAAAGGGCACCCTGCGTTTGAAGAAGGAAAAGCAACTCGAGAGGACTATCGCAAAACATATCTGGCTAATCCAACGGTTCTGTTCGACACCAAGATTGTTTTTGACGACGGCGACAAAAGGGTCGAATTGCTCTACAACGGTCATGCTCATACGGCCGGTGATGCCGTTGCTTACTTACCTAAGGAAAAAATCCTTTTCACCGGAGACTCGGTCGTTGACGGGCCGTTTAATTACACCGGAGACAGCAACACAGAAAGTTGGATCAAGGTCATCGACCGCTTGAAAAAGCTTGATGTTAATACTGTGGCACCCGGACATGGTGCGCTTTCCGGACCCGAGCTTCTTGATTTGCAGCAACGGTACTTCATCGAGCTGCGTGGGACGATTCAGAAATATATTGATAATGGAAAATCACTGGACGAGATTAAAGCCTCCATTGATCTTCCTTTTTATGAAAAATGGACAGGAGTCCCAGTCCGTGATCGAGTCGAAAACATCGAACACGTTTTTTCAGAACTGGGCGGTAGTGGATAAACGGATGGACTATACATCTTCTAAGAAACATTTCCACAAAGGAGCCTCGCTGCACTAACTATCTGTCATGCAGGGACATACCAATCCTTTCGTGTACAGTCCCGTGCCAGCAACGTACCCCTGGCCTGACTGTACTTCTTCCAAAACCCGCGAAGTGCTTTCGATCTGGTAACGATTATTCAATTCAGGAGACTTCTCGGGAGTGTTTGCTGGTCTGGTGACCGCCGCGGGCTTCAAACCCGTTGCGGGATTCGAAAACGAGTTCCGGGTGGGTTCGATTCCCATACACTCCCGCCATTACTTTACGCGGCTCTTCGCATCGGGCCGCAAGTACCGGCTTTTCACGTCCCCTGACCGGAACCCGAGGGGGTCTCTGTGGTCCAAAAGGTAACTGGATGCGACTCCCAGCGTGCACCTGCTGCGCCTCATTTTGCGCCACTTGTGCGCCGCATTTTGCGCCACCTGCAATGGCTCGTTTGAAGTGATCTTCGGTCACTTGAAGATAATGCTTCCTTGCCACCGGCGGACTGTTGCCAATCCACTTGCACACGACATGAGGCGCGAACTGTTCGGATAATTCCGTCTGGCGGCTTGACCGTAAATTTTGAAATATGCGTGGCCATGGATTGAGTCCAGCACGTTTCACAATCCGAACACATTGTGTACGTAAGTTTCCTCCAGGTTTGCGATGACGGGTGATCACGTGTGGCGTACCCGATTCCGCTTCTTCGAAAACAGTCTCTAAGAAGGGTCGCACCGAACCCGTTGACAATTCCGTGCGTATAGACAATAATCCTGCTTCTGGAATTGGTCGGGCCGGAAAGTTTCAGCATCAACTCGCCATGCGTTTTACCCGACATCTATGCACCGTCGCCATCCTGGCACTCTATGTCGCCCAAATCGTGGGTGGACGGTCAATGCATCTGTGGCAGTGCTCTGCGGGTAGTCGTTCATGCTGCTGCGACCACAGTCATCATCACCACTCAGAAAACGCGGGTGGCGAACAGCATGAGCGGGATTCAGATGGCGGTAATAGGAAGCACGACCCATCCACATGCCGCGTTGATCAAGCTGAAATCAGTCGGAAAGCAGAAGCCAACGCCATGAACGTCGCTAGTTGGGGCAAGGCTTCAGCTTGCCTGTCAACACTGTCACTGTTGCTCCTCGCTGGTTGTTCCGCTGAAGATCCACGGATTGTAGCGCTGCGGAACCGGTTGTTGTTGTTGGCGGAGCCCGCTGCCGCGACGACGATCGCGGAAGCCAAAGCCGCCGTGATCGAGAAGCCGGACGTGTTGTTTGTCGCGCGCGTCGCCGCGGACGAGCACGAGGCGTTCGTTCCAGGGCAGACTTCCTTTCTGGTAACCGAGATTTTGCCTGACGAGCATGGACATGGCGGCAAAGACCACACAGACAACTGTCCTTTCTGCAAACGCAAGGCCGCGGAAGGCCCGCGGGCGGCCGTTCAGTTTCTCGATGCGGCAGGCGAAACGCTCGACATCGACGGCCGCAAGTTGTTCTGCATCAACCCCGGCGACACAGTCGTGATTCGCGGCACTGGCGAGCTGATGCCCGACTTAGACCTGTTCGTCGTCACAGCCGACGGCATCTATGTGCGGCAGTCCGAAGTTGGGCATTGAGGACGAGGAGGAGACTATGAAATGAGTAGGAAACGAGCCGAATTCATAGCGCGTTCTTTTCGACGCTTGGCGGCGATCGGCAACCACGATTTCTGTCCATGGGCGAATCGTTACGTGTATTGGCTGAAGCAGCCGATTGGCTGGTTGGTTGTGGCAGCAGCGGCCGCGGCGTTGACCGCGTTGTTCCTCGAGCCTCAGGCATGGATCATCGTGGGGTCGCTGGTTGCCGTGATGCTTATGGGCGTCGTGTGGCCATGGGTGGCGATGCGAGGCGCGTCGGCGGAAATCAAGTTCGATTGCCGCCGCTGCCGCGAGGGAGATCGAGTGCAAGTGCGACTGGTGATCCACAACCGCTGGCCGTGGCCTTTGTGGGGATTGGCGGTCGAGAACGGTTTCTTCTTGGAAGCAGCGGAAGTGGGAAACCGCCCCGTGGTGGCGCTGGCTCGAGTTCCCGGTTGGAGCCATTCCGAGTTTCGATTCGAATTCCAGCCTGATGTGCGTGGCGTCTACCCGCATGTGGTGCCCGAATTGGCAACTGGGTTCCCGTTCGGCATTTGGCGTGCCGCGCGGAAGATTTTGGTAGGGCGCGAGCTACTGGTCTGGCCCCGGACTACGCCGCTCACCTCGATCCCTTCGCTCGGCGGCGACATCGCCGACGTCATTGGAATGCTGTTTGACCGTCCGGGGAACGAGGGAGACGTAATCGGTGTCCGCCCGTTTCGGCACGGCGATCGGCTGCGCAGCATCCACTGGGCTCAAACGGCACGGCGCGAGATGCTGATCGTGACTGAAAGACAAGCGGCTGCACGGCGGTTGGTTGTCGTCGCGGTCGATGTAGCGGCCTTTGCGAATAGCGAATCGCCACGCGGCGGCTCGCGCGGACAACTTGAAATGGCAATCCGCGTGGCGGCCAGCATTGCGCAGGAGTTCCACGCTCACCACGCCGAGGTGCGGTTCGTCATCGGCGACGTTGATTTGTGTTTGTCGCCCGACTCCGCTGGCCTTCGTTGCTTACTAGACTCGCTGGCCCGATTTCAATTCGAGCAGGGAGCGGTACGACCGCCACGCAGCTTCGGCCGCAAGGACTTGGCGGTGGTGTTGACGACCAGCCAACACCAGTCGGAGTGGGAGAACGGGGCGGGAACAGGGCGATTTCTTCGACTAGTGCTGATCGAGACACCCGCTTCGAGCAACGGGAATACAGCTTCACAACTAAGTAGGCGAAACGTCTGGATCGCGCTCGACGCCGACTCGGACTGCTCGCTGCAGCTTCGACACCAATGGGAGCGAGTCTGCCATGACGACTCCGTGGCGTAAGCTTCCAGCTTGCGAAACAAACGTAGACGGAACAGCCGGCAAGCAGGATGCTCGCCCCACCTCGAGGCCGAATGGCTCTCCGCGATTCGATACATTGCTGCTGGCTCTGCTGGCAGGAGCCACTTTGACGGTCGCCCGGGCAAACGCGGCTTGGAATCCGACCCCCATGGCGATTCGCGCGGTTTGCGAGTTGCTGGTGACCGTGGCGGGTTCGCTGATCTTGCGTCGACTGGGCCATACGCTTCCGCAGGTGAAATGCTTCGTGGCGATTGCTGTCAGTGCGGTCGTCGTGTTTCCGTTCGCGATTGAGTTGGCAATGCGGCAGTTCGCCGGTGGCAGCGAGCCGTTCGAGATGTTGCAGTTGACAGCTCTGCAGTTGTCGGCCGTTGTGCTGGCCGTGTTCTCCCATGTGCCGCGACTGTCCGGCACGGCGGTGTTGCTGAGCAGCTTCTCGTTGCTGTTCGCAACGACGATAGCAAGCACTCCCACGCCCCTAACGCGTATGTTGGCAGGCGTCTATGGGGCGTTGGGGCTATGGTGGCTGATGGGAGCCTACTGGGATCGGCTGGCGGGAACGTTCGTGGCTTCAAGGGTCGAGCGGCGGATTCCGGTGCGGGTTTCGGTAATCTGCGGGACGGCGATGGTGTTGCTGCTGCTGGCGGCCCTGATCGGCACGACCGGCGGCGCGGCGATCGCCTTACCGGGCTTCATGCCGACATCCGGCGGCACGCGGTGGCACGATCCGCACGCCCGCTCCGGCGTGGACGACGGCGACGCGATGGTTGCCGCGAAGGAAGAGGCGATGAGTTTCGGGCCAGTCGAGAGCGATCTGTTTCTGGATTCTGACATGCCATCGCTGTACGACACGTTCAATGGCATGTACGGCGAACCGCCTAAGCCAAATAAGAAACAAGAACGCGCCATCGCGCTGGCGCCCAACGACGTGCAGGAAAACGAGCAGCAGATCGCCACGACCGAACGGAGCGGCCGCGAGTTTTCAGCCGTGCGGCGGAAAGTCGAACGCAAGCGTCAGACGATCGACGATCGCAAAGCGGCGGCGATGCTGTACGTAGTGGGCCCCGTCCCGCTGCACTTGGCGCTCGAACGGTTCGATACTTTCGATGGTCGCGTATGGACGCACTCCGGCGAGCGCGAAGAAGAACAATCTATCCGTTTGGAGAGACAGAACGGTAAACCGTGGGCGTACTTGCTAGGCACCGATTCGTCGTCGATCCATCGCGGCATTGAGTCGCACGCGGTGAAGATCATCAACCTGAAGACGAATCGCTACCCTTCACCGCCGCAGTTGACGGCCGTTCATATCGATAAGTTGGACCAGCCTGACTTTTTCGGCTGGACCAACGACGGCGTCGCCTGCATGCCCGTCCGCGATCACATTCCGCAGTTGACCGTCCTGCATCTCCGATCCCAGGGCGTCAATCTGCAATCACTTCGCGAAGCTGACTTCACGGCACGATTTCCTGCGGTCTCGAGCGAGCGTCAGGGCCACGAGCGCACCGCGGTTGATATACAGGCGGAATTGGTCGCGCGACACCTGCGCGTGCCGGCCACGAGCGGAGCAGTCTCGCAGATTGCTGCCGCATGGACGTGCGACATACCGCGTGGCTGGCGGCAAGTGGAATCAGTTGTTGAGCGGTTGCGATCCGATTTCACCCTCGATTCGCGGGCCGAGACGCCCGAAGATTGCCGGGACGTTGTGTCGCATTTTCTGCAAGCCCGGCGAGGTCCCGACTACTTGTTTGCCACGACCGCCGCGATTCTCCTGCGCGATTTGGGGTATCCGACACGTCTTGTCACCGGGTTCTATGCGGACAGGAACCGTTATGACCATCGCGCCGGCCAGACCACTGTCCTGGCTGAAGATGTCCACGTCTGGGTGGAAGTCAAGATTGATGGTCGCACGTGGGTCCCCGTCGAACCGTCGCCTGGATACGAGCCGCCGCGCGAATCGCTCACTTGGCGGCAACACGTAGCTCAAGTGTGGGATTCGGTCTGTCAGTGGTTTGGGAGTCATCTTGCGGTGCTAGCGCTAGCCCTGGCGGTCGCCGTGACAGGTTGGTTCACACGCATCCATTGGCTCGATGGCACGTTAACATTGGCCTTCCGGATTGCTGGAAGAATTGACTCACGGCGGCGGGTTTTATGGACCATGCGACTGCTGGAGTATCGAGCTTGGCTGGCGGGACACCGGCGGCCAAAGTGCAAAACCCTCTCGCACTGGCACGGAGCATTGGCGGACAGCCTGCCCGAGGCGACCGCGATGTGTTTGCAGTCCGCTTTGCGATCAGCTGAATCACTCCTCTACTACTCCTGCAACTCGCCGGCAAGCGCTACGCCGGCCCACGAAGTTCTGGCGGCTTGCGACGTCGTCGAAAAACGGGTCGGAACGCGATGCTTTCGACACGCCTTCGACGATGGCAATTGCAGAGGAGCCCCAAGGTATACCGCTCCGTTGCTCGGCCTGGCGTCAGGACAGAAAGACACTCACTGTGAATAACATCAACGACATGATTGAAACTTCCTCTGAGACTCAGTGCCGCCACCAATCGACCATCGATGGTCTACGGTCGGCGCTAAGCCAAGCGCTCATCGGCAAGGACGACATTGTCGAAAGCGTCCTGGCCTGCTTGCTGGCTCGCGGGCACTTGTTGTTCGACGACTTGCCGGGACTGGGAAAGACGACGTTGGCCAAGGCTGTCGCCCACGCGGTCGGGGGCCATTTCGCGCGCGTCCAATGCACACCCGACTTGCTGCCGACAGACATCACCGGCTTCAACATGTTCGACCAGAAGACACACGAGTTCGAATTTCGTCGTGGTCCGGTGTTTTCGGATGTGCTGTTGGCGGACGAGATCAATCGCGCCACGCCGCGGACCCAAAGTGCTTTGTTCGAAGCGATGGCCGAACGACAGGTGACCATCGACAACCAAACGTATCCACTCAACCAGACTTTCTTTGTGATCGCGACACAGAACCCTGTCGAAAGCCACGGCGCTTACCCCCTGCCGGAAGCGCAGCTTGACCGGTTCGCCACGAAGTTGCGGATCGGCTACCCGGATCGCCGCAGCGAGGTCGATATGCTGGCAGCGAACATCGGGTCGGCCGATGGCGTGCGGACGAAGACGGAACCCGTGATCTGCCCGAGCCAATTGTGCCAGCTTCAGGAACACGTTGCCAAGGTCACGTTTACGGAACAAGTGCTCGAGTATCTGGTCGACTTGGGCCAAGCGACGCGGGAGCACAAAGAGGTCACGCTGGGACTCAGTCCGCGCGGGTTGATTACCTGGCAGCGGATTGCGCAAGCCCGCGCTCACTTGCGAGGCCGTGACTTTGTCACGCCCGATGACATCCAGGACGTCGCTGGCCCGGTACTTGACGTTCGATTGGCCGGCGACTTCGACGCCGTGCCGCGGATTGTCGAAGAAATCCTGGCCGCCGTCGAGGTACCCACGTTTCGCTGAGTGAGTGCTTACACCGCGAGAGTTTACCTTTAGCAAAGATTTCAATATGAACCGACAGCAACCAAAGATTGCGACCGTTGCAACGCGGCTTCTGCTGACGTGGCTCCTGATGGTGTTTGCCGGATGTCACGACGTCCAGACAGAAGAGACCGAGTATCATACGCCCGAACACATGCCAGCCGACTATCCAGCGGCCGTGGAGCAGTTGTTGGCGTTGCACGTCGAGATTGCCAACGGCGGTTCACGCGCGGGGGACGCCATCGACGTGTTTGCCGAAACCTATGACGTTGTGCGTTGGCTGCCAATGTTGGCCGCCGACAGCGATCTAGACGAAGAACCGTGGAATCGCGTCGACCGCGCCTCGCGCCGGCTGGAGGAAATCCTGAACGAAGTCCTTGCACGCAACGGCAGCGACCGGCGCGAGACGTATTTGCGATACGAGACGGAACTCGACCAGCACCAGCGCGTGTTGGTCGAAATCAAACAGCAATTCCCAGCCGCCGCCAGCGCCATGCCAGCGGAGGAACCGAAATGAGGAGTCACCTATGGACAGTCTGTTGTGGGGAGCTGTGCTCCGTTTTGCGCAGGCCCTTGTACAAGCAACGCCGACGATCCTGATTGGGTTAATCGTCGCGGGTGTCTTTCGTCAATTGTTGGGACATTCGGGAACGCGACGGTTGTTCGGCGACAACACATGGCGCTCACTGCCGCAGGCATGGGCGGTCGGTATGTTGCTGCCCGTCTGTTCGCTGGGAGTGATTCCCGTGTTGCGCGAAATGCGGCGCGCCGGGGTTTCCGGCGGCGCGATTCTGGCCTTCGGTTTGACGGCGCCGTTGTTCAACCCGATCTCGGTCCTGTACGGGCTGACGCTCGCCGACCCGATTGTGATAATCACGTTTTCGTTTTGTTCGCTGGTGATCGTGACGGTCGTGGGGATTGGCTGGGACATGCTGTTTCCGGGAACGGCGAACGCCGAGCCGGAACCGCCCGTGGTCGGATTCGGCGCAAAGCGGATGTTGTCAGTCACAGTGTTCAGTGCGCGGGAGTTGGCCGGGCCGAGCAGCCTGTACATCATCGCCGGCCTGCTGGGCGTGGCCATGCTTAGTCTGTTGCTACCCGCCGGCTACCTGGAATCGGCGGCAGAGCACAACGACCCATTTGCCCCGTTGTTTATGTCCGCTGTGGCGATTCCGGCCTATGCCACGCCGATGACGGCGATCGTCCAATTGGCTTCGATGTTCCAGCACGGCAACTCGGTGGGCGCAGCGTTTGCGCTGTTGGCTCTGGGTGCTGGCGCAAACCTGGGACTAGTCGTCTGGATGGCTCACAACTATGGTGCAAAACGAGCCGGTGTGTGGTTCGCGCTGTTGATCGTGGTCGTCGTGGGACTGTCCTACGGCGTGGATAAGCCGCTCTATCCGCACGGCGTGGAACCGGTGGGCCACACTCATGCTTTCGACATCTATTGTGCGCCCTTTCAGCCCGGGACGAGCAACGCGATGTTGACGGCTTGGCGCACCCTTTGGGAGAAAATCGCGCCGCACGAGATCTTTGCCTTGTTCGTATTAGGGCTGCTTATGGCCGCTGGCCTCGTGCTGTCTCGCTGGGATCGAGACGGTCGAGTCGAAAAATGGCTCCAGCAGCAACCGACCGCCAAACCTCGGTTTGATGTGGTTCTGCCCGGCCCCGTGCTCGGCGTTGTAGCCCTGATGGGTCTGATCGCTTTGAGCGTGTTCGGCTGCTACGTTTATTACCCGGCTCCAGCCGAGATTTTCGAGGAGATGCGGATCGTCAACACGGAGGTGGTGGCCTCCGCTTCATCCCAGGACTGGGATACCGCCCTGTACTGGATTCCCATCTACGACGACTGGACTCGCAAGCTGCAAGTCAGCATGTTCTTGCGCGGGGAAGAGCTGACTCCCTACCGCCGCGCCAAAGCGACAATCCTGCGTGACAAGTTGGAACTGCTCGAACACGAAGTCGAGGATCAGGAAGTCAAAGAATCTCGAGAACTCGGAATGGCCGTCACCCGAGCCTACAGTCGCATGCGAGCCGCCTATACGATGGAAAACTGATCAGATATGGCTACTCTAACTCAGAAGGTGGATACACACCCCCTTTTACCTAATAACCGCTACGACGCACCTTGCAGGTGCGCCTGAATCGCCTGCTGGAGAAGTCGAATCGTTGGAGAACCACGAAAGGGAACGTCCAACCAAAGAATATCACCCTTTGAGCTGACCAGATACAGCCTCGGTACCGTTTCCGTTGCAAACTGAGAAAAATAAGAACCCTCTTCGTCCAGAAGTACCGGAAAATCCAGTTCCAGGCCACTAATGATCTCCCGCACCTTCTCAATCGGCTGTCCCCGGTTGATGGCCACGACCTGTACCTTTTCCCATTCCGAATGGACGACCTGTTGTTGCAGTGACTTAATCGCAAAAGATCCGTACGGCGTACCTGAATCCCAGAAGAGAATAACCATCGCTGAGGAAGCAGCGCGTAAGGCATCAATGCTCTGATGCATTCCATCAAGATCCAACAACTCGGCAGACGGAATCATATCACCCGTCGTCAGTAACGTGCTCTTGGCATAGTTTCCACTTCCCAAGTCGACGACCGGCATGCTGACCGATTCTCCGGCTTCCTGATCGGACACTTCTTCCGTAGTTTCCGATCCCGAAACCACTTCGTCAACCGGCGTTTGCTGCTCTGGTTCCACAGACTGTGGCAGGACTGGTTCTTGCGGTATGTCCGGACTGCTGAGCTCCTCTGAGACAACAGGTTGATCCGGTACCACCTCGATTGACGGCGATGGTAATAATGGTTCGGAAACCACTTTCTCTTCGGGAACCGGGGAAGGATCGCTACCGGCCTCTTGATCACTGCAACCAGAACTCCACACGATACCGAAGACTGAAAGACACCAGATCCATCTCATCACTTTCCTCCTGAAACTACCAAAGGTCCCCGACAATTTTATCTCGACAGGGAAGCTGCCACAGATCTTTTCCTCCACATAAAACCAACGCTGGTACTGTGACTTTCGCACCGGAGACTGTCAACGGTAAAACAAGTCGTTCATCGTAAAGCAATGCCGAGGTCACGTAGATGAGTGTCATCCACCGGTGAGGGTGCACCGTTCATCAGATCTGCTGCGCGCTGCGTCTTGGGGAAAGCGATCACATCTCGAATATTATCCGAACCTGCAAACAACATCACCCAGCGATCCAGGCCGAGGGCAATGCCTCCATGAGGCGGCGCTCCGTACTGCAACGCATCCAGTAAGAATCCGAACCGCGCTTGTGCGGTCTCGTGATCCATTGAAAGCAACTCAAAAACACGCTGCTGTACCTGAGAGTCGTGAATTCTAATGCTTCCGCTTCCTGCCTCGTAACCGTTTACGACAAGATCATAAGCCTGAGCACGAACAGATCCGGGATCGGCATCCAGTTTTCCAAGATCTTCTTTTATCGGCATCGTGAAAGGATGATGCTCCGATACCCAGCGATTACCTTCCTTGTCCCACGCGAACATGGGAAAATCGGTTACCCATAGCGGATGTATCGTATGAGGATCATACAACTCCAACTCCCGACCAAATCGATTTCGCAATTCTGCCAGAGACTGGGAGGTCACGTCGAAGGAATCTGCTACAAAAACGAGAAAGTCACCGGCAACCGCCTCCATTCGTTCCATAATCGCCTGTTGTTGATCGGATTCGAAAAATTTTGCGGTTGGCGAATCGAACTGTCCTTCCGGATTAATCCTGAACCAGACCAGTCCACGTGCTTTCCATTGACCTACCCATGCAATTAATTCATCCATTTCCTTACGGGAATAACGATCTGCGGCTCCTTTGAGACATAATCCGCAAACGTGGCCGTCCGACTGAACGGTCTTTGAAAACACACCAAAAGCGCTGTCTGCAACAAGATCACTGATTTCAACTATTTCGAGTCCAAAACGGCAATCCGGTTTGTCCGTACCGTACCTGCGAATGGCCTCGTCATGACTCATCCGAGGCAAAGGAAGTGTGATCTCCTCATCACGCAGGTCTTTCATCAACCGGGCTACCATTCCGTCAATCAATCCAAGGATATCGTCCTGTTCGACGAATGACATCTCGACATCGATTTGAGTGAACTCTGGTTGCCGGTCTGCACGAAGATCTTCATCCCGAAAACATCGCGCAATCTGAATATATCGATCCATCCCCCCAACCATTAATAGTTGTTTGAAAATCTGAGGGGACTGGGGAAGTGCAAAAAAGTGCCCTTTGTTGACCCGACTGGGCACCAGATAATCTCTGGCACCTTCTGGTGTACTGCGACCCAGGATCGGCGTTTCAATGTCCAGAAAACCTTCCTCATCAAAATAATTTCGTACACTTTTTGTTAATTGATGACGCAGAACAAGGAGTTCTTGCATCTCGGTACGTCTCAGATCGAGATACCGATAGCGCAGACGAAGGTCTTCACCTGGTAACTCTTTTGCACCAGGTTCGAAAGGAGGTGTCTTGCTAGAGGCAAGAATCTCCATATTTCGGACATGTATTTCAATTTCCCCCGTCGCCAGCTTTGGATTAACTGTGCCCTCTGGTCGACTGGCTACCACGCCCTCAATCTGAATAACCCATTCACTGCGTAAATGGCGAGAGGCTTCCTGAAGTTTTTCTCCACCCGAAGTATCGAATTTGACCTGGGTTACTCCATAACGATCACGGAGATCAATAAACACTAGAGATCGATGATCCCGCCAGTGTTCCACCCATCCGCAAAGCGTTACGGTCTGGCCTATCTGTTCCTGGCGTAATTCACCACAGGTATGTGAACGGTACAAAGATCTTTTCTCCTGAAGGACTACCGATTTCGAACTTTGGTCTTACTTAAGTATAACATGTCCGCGATTTTTTCTTAGACTGGCTTATGGATCTGCACGTCCCACCCCATCATCCACTTCCTGTTATAGGTCGATTGCGCGCTGTCAGAATTACCTGTTCTGCTACTTCAGAGGGCATTTCTTCACCGGTGAGGTGGACCCTCTGGCATTCCTCAAGGCTTCGAAACCAGGTGCGCTGATGTTTGGCAAGCCGACGAGTCCGTTGTTTCAGTAACTGAACCATTTCCTCCAATTCGGCTTTTCCATCGAGAAAATCAAGGACTTCCTTGCATCCCAATGATTGTCGGGCGCCACGACTCAGAGGCCTTTCCAAACCACGCAGCCCTTCCACCTCGCGTATTAAGCCGTCAACCAACATTTTATCGACACGTTGATTGATACGTTCACTGAGCAGCTCACGGGGTAGTGTTAGGCAAAACACCTTATTGTGTTTGGCTTTACCGGCCGTAAACCTACTGAATTGTGTTTGATGTGCGCTGATGGGAATACCTGTTTTTTCGAATACCTCCAGTGCACGAATAATCCGTCTGATATCATTCGGGTGTAAGCGACTAGCCGATACTGGGTCTACTTTCCGCAACGCCTCATGAACAAAATCAACCCCTTTTACTTCAGCATCCTGCTGCCATTTGGCACGAATTTCCATATCAGCAGATGGCCCTTTAAAAATGCCTCTCAAAATCGCTTTCAGATAAAGCACCGTGCCTCCCACAAAGAGGATCTTCTTTCCCCGACTAAGTATCCGATCACAAGTATTTGCAGCAAGTGTCCGGTACTTGGCAAGACTGCATTCTTCCCATGGATCCAGCACATCAATCAGATGGTGACGAACACGACGCTGCTGTTCTGCTGATGGTTTTGCCGTACCAATGTTGAGATGCCGGTATAGCATCATGGAGTCCATCGAAACAATCTCGGCCTCCAGCCGTTCCGCCAGTTCGATACCCACTTCGGATTTACCGACTGCGGTTGGCCCGGTAAGGAACCATGCCTCGCCAAATGCCTCTGCTGTTACATGCATGACCTCACCACAACTGTTCTAATCGCAACCCACTCCTCATTATCCCCGAGTTCAAATGCTTGAAAAGATTTATTTCATTCATGACAGGCGGTCCCGTTGCTTAATCCTAAAAGAACGGATTGATTCCACTTGAAAACGGACTGGCTGTTCCCCAATTGAACCGGCGTTCGCAGATGACCGGTCATGGCCCCCTATTCAAAATACCCTGTCGTGTCTACCTTTGCCAACCAAAGAGCGCATCGATACACTGGCACATAGACTACATTGTAAAAGGACTCCACTCACAGCCCACAGCATCCATTTACCTTTGGCATTGGACTTTCAATTCCAGGCTCTGGCACGCTCTTCCTCAAGCTCTCAAACCCTGAACACCTTTATGAACTCTGGTCCGGTATATCCCGCTCGTATGATTGCCCCACGTGAAAACCGGTCACTCGTGGTACAACCCAAGGTATCCAAACTCGAATCCGTCTGTGACGCCAATCAGTCCATACTGACATCCACGGATTATAGTTTTCAGGGAAAAACCTTGAATGAGTTACGTCTGCTCGCCCATTCCTACATTCTCCGCGCCGGGACCGACTGGGCAGAATCGGTTGAAATCAGGACACCAACCAGCTCTCATTTGCACTATTCTATCGAACCGGAAAAGACCAACTCTGAGATACCCAAACCGGTCTTGATTGTCGGTCATCAGCCAGAGTTCTTTCACCCGGGAGTATGGGTAAAGAATATTGTTGTTTCCGCTTTAGCGCAACGTCTGGGCATGATTCCACTCAACCTGATCGTCGACAACGACTTGGTAAAAAACAAATCACTACGTGTACCTTCCGGATCTCCCGAAAAACCCTCGTACCTGGATATCCCTTTTGATAAATGGACCCAGGCGCTGCCATTCGAACAAACACACGTCCATGATTTTCCTCTGTTTGAAAGTTTTGCCGATCGCACACGAGAAGCCATCAGGAATTTTTCTTCCAATCCTCTACTTTCCTCCATATGGCCGAGGGTTATCGACGGAGTGAAAAAGCAATTTCCACTGGGAGTTTGTTTTGCCAGACCCAGAATTGAAACGGAACGAGAATGGGGTTACGGTTGTCTTGAGCTACCCATCAGCCGAATCGCTGAACATGATAGTTTCCTTTGGTTTTTCTGCCATTTAATAGCACAACTTCCCCGCTTTCACACCGAATACAATACCGCACTACACCTCTATCGCAAACGGCATCGGATTCGCAATTCTGGACAACCCGTTTCTGCACTCCAAAAAGAGGACCAGTGGTACGAAGCACCGTTCTGGGTAGTAAGCCCCAAAGGAACACAACGAGACCGTCTTTTTGTGCGACACACTGCGCAGGAAGTGATACTGCGCGGACAGCACCAAGAACTGGGTCGTCTCCCACTCGGACCCGAACAGGATGCCCGATACGCTGTTGAAATTCTCCAATCACTACAAAACGAGGGACTCTCCTTTCGCCCACGAGCCCTTACAACTACCCTGTTTGCAAGAACGATTCTAGGAGATCTGTTTTTCCATGGTATTGGCGGCGCAAAGTACGATGAACTCACAGACCATCTGATCGAACAATTTTTCGGCATGAGCCCACCTCACTTCGTCACGCTGACAGCAACTCTCCACTTATCAGACGGACCCCGGTTCCCCGAGGCAGCCAACCAAGTCCGCCAGTGTGAACACCAACTACGTGACCTCCATTGGAACCCTGACCGACATCTTGACCAACAGGATCGTTCCAACCCTGAACTAACACCGATCATCGCCAGAAAACAAGCACTTTCACGCACCAACCCAGAATCCAGTGACCAACAGCGCAAACAGTTCACAGAAATCAGAAAAATTAATGCCCAAATACGTAAAACGGTCCACACCCGTCGTGAAGAAACGCGTCGTCGTCTTCAGACTTTACGACTTCAGGAAACAGCACATCGTTTTCTGATTTACCGAGAATTTCCCTTCTGCCTCTACTCCATGGAAAAATTGCGCTCTTTTTTTGATGAAATATGTCAATTCCGAACACCCTAAAAACAAAATAGCTGTCTTTTTAACGTGCCTCTGTTGCAAGTCTACTGCGTTGACACCCCTGATAAAGCAACCTAGAATCTCCGCTGCATGTGGGACATTTCTTCGAGCATCAGACACACTCGTCGGTACCACAACAAACTCACTTTTTCCAGTACTACACCGGACTTCTACCCCATTCAACTCATGGCACAAAAACTGATTATTGATACCGATCCAGGAATAGATGATGCCTTTGCCCTGACACTTGCCATGCTTGAGCCCAAACTGGATGTTCAGGTCATCACTGCCACATCAGGAAATGTGAACTCCCGTCAGTCAACTCGAAATGTACAGACTATCATTGAACAACTGGACCCGCTGCCCTGGCCACGATTTGGTGCGGCATCGACAGAGCGAGAAGAAACGAACATTCACGCAACTCATATCCACGGAAAAGACGGTCTGGGAGAGTCCACTTTCAACGTAGCTGAACTACACCACCTACACCGTTCGGACAAGTTGCTTTGTGACACCATTCGTCATTCTCCAGATACGTTTCGAATCTTGGCAATAGGACCACTCACGAACCTGGCGAGTGCCTTTCGACGTGACCCCACTCTCCCCAAACTGATCCAGAATCTTGTGATTATGGGTGGTTCCCTGTCCGTTGGTGGTAACGTTACCGCTATGGCTGAATTTAACATTTACGCCGATCCACTTGCAGCTCGGGAAGTTTTTCACAGCCCGGTACCCAAACTGCTCGTCCCGCTTGATGTGACGCAAAAGTTCCTATTCTCCTTTAATCACTTTGATCTATTACCCTCAGAAAAAACACGCGCTGGAAAACTACTGAGACAGATCATCCCCTTTGCCTTTCGGTCACATCATCACCTTCTGGGTCTGGAAGGAATCTATTTACATGATGTCCTCGCGCTTATCGCATTGGTAAAACCAGATCTTTTTCAGACAAAAAATATTGCCTGCGATATCGAAACCACCGGAGAATTGACCAGAGGGACCACTATTGTTGATCGTCGGATAGGTATGTATCAGCCACCCAACCTTGAAGTGGTCGTCGACGTCGACCTTGATGGTGTTACCGATTACCTGTGGGCCACGTTGGCTCGTGCTGTTCCCTAACGACGGTACAACAGACCTACTTATTGAAGCCATACTCTTTTACTAAACTATTGTAACTGTCCTACCTTTTTGTTTTCTTATCCTTCACGGCGTTTTTTCCTCTCTGTCTACGGATCGATCTGTCAGAATTCCATGGTCACACGACGACTCCTTCAACAACTTGACGGAAACCGTTTACTGATTGCCACTTCGGTTTTTTTCGGTCTTCTGTTTTCAGCTTCCGGTTTAATTCCACCCCTGGTGATTCGACGTGTCATCCAAGGAATCCAGGATCCCGATCGTACCACTCCTTTTGTGATGCTCGGTGCCATTTTGCTCGCGGTTTACCTGCTACGCAGCACGTGTCGGTATTTTTACGGTGTCTTTTCACACATCGCCGCATACCGCACTCTGGACCGATTAATCACCCGGGCTTTCCAACACTTGCAGCGCATGTCACCTGAGTTTTTCACACGGAAACGAAGTGGTGAACTGGTGAGTCGCACGATCGGTGATGTTGAAAGTATTGAGGATTTTGTTGCCCATGGAATTCCTGAAACGCTGCTTGCGATCGTGATTCCAATTACCATGATGGTAATCCTTATCACCATCAATCCAATGCTTACCCTGCTGTGTTCCTTACCACTGGCTTTTGTCGTGCTGTTCGTTTACCTGCTAGTTCGTCACACACGTTCTATATGGAAATCCGTTCGAGGCAATATTGCTGAACTGGTAGCCCAGGTCCAAGACTATATTTCAGGCATGACAGTTATTCAGTCTTTTGTCCACGAAAAGCATACGGAACATGACATCCAAGAACATAGTGCTCGTTATCGCGACGCCATTATTCATGCCAACAAATGGTCTCTGCTTCCTCCTGCCGCCATCGAACTGGCCAATGGTGCAGGAATTATTCTCGTCGTAGCTATGGGAGGACTGGCCGCGAGTAATCAAAAAATGCCCGTAGCAGATCTTGTCGTTTTTCTTATGTACATCGGCCAAATGATTCAACCGCTTCTACGTATTGCAAACCTGACAGAAAACCTCCAAAAGGCTACTGCAAGTGCCGAACGGGTATTTGAACTTCTGGATACAAAGCCCTCTATCAGACAACCACATAATCCCGTTACTCCGAATCCATTCAACAGCCGAATCATTTTTGATAATGTCAGTTTTGCCTATGCAAACGGGGAAGATGTACTCAAGCAGATCTCTTTCGTTGTGGAACCTGGAGAAGTGGTAGCGCTCGTTGGACCAACTGGAGTTGGAAAAACCACCGCCACTCACTTGGTGCCACGTTTTTATGATGTCACGGAAGGCTCCGTCTCGATCGGAGATTGTGATGTACGAGCAATGTCTCTTGATTTTCTGCGCCGGCAGGTAGCCATCGTACTTCAGGACGTCTTCCTGTTTCATGGGTCCATTCGACAGAACCTGCTTTTTGGAAACCCTGAAGCTACCGATGAACAATTGTTTGAAGCGATTCGTGCGTCCAATGCGGAACCTTTCGTACAAATGCTTCCAAACGGTCTGGACACGATCGTAGGAGAACGCGGTTTAAGACTCTCTGGAGGTGAAAAACAGCGCCTCTCGATCGCACGCGCATTGCTGAAAGATGCTCCGATTCTTATTCTCGATGAAGCGACCAGCGCCGTAGATGCAGAAACTGAATCTCTTATCCAGAATGCTGTCAATCGACTGAGCAGTGGCCGAACGGTACTTGTGATTGCACACCGTCTCTCGACCATCCAAGGTGCTGATCGAGTCATCGTACTGGAATCAGGCGAAATCAGCCAAATGGGTACACACCATCAATTAATGTCCGTTGACGGTTTTTATGCACGCATTATGAAAATGCAACACGCATCCCGAGACTGGCAGATTGGCAGTACCCGATAACCGGTTTCCACTTGGCACGTATGACAGGTTCAATGACATTGATCTGTACTGCAACGTTGGCTTCGCTTACCGACTCAAACCGGGATCATCCTGAAGGCCATCCTGGTACGTTTTCAGGGACTGGCGACCTTGTTGAATATGATGTTGGTTACCAGCGACACTAGGTGGCTTTTGGTTTGCCGTTGCAGGAGGATAAATAGAATGCGAATTACCTGGATACACTTCCTGTCGCAAGTGGGCCAACATCTGATGTCCCTGTCGTCTTTCACGTTCCGCCTGCAAAGCCGATAAATCGATAGGGCCCACAACAATTTTTTCACCCGATCCGGCTTCCGCCTGCGCCAGAATACGTCCATCAAAATCCACAATCATACTGCCCCCGGGCCAACTGAAAGGTGCATAATTAGTGAGCGAACAGGCTTGATTGGACGCCACTACATAAGCCATATTTTCCAGTGCGCGAGTACGATTCACGAGCGTCCACCAATCCATTGGACTAGCTGTTCCCCAAGGATCCATATAAGCAGAAACACGTATCAGGACCTCTGCCCCCTGCAATGCCAACTGTCGTATTGCCTCAGGAAAAAGCCAGTCATAGCAAATCGCGCACCCTATTTTTCCGATGGCAGTTTCAACTACAGGAAACACCGGGTCGTCGTAATCACTCAGATCATGTGGACTGGTGTGAACTTCCCAAGGAATCCATGTGTTAACCTTACGATAGCGGTACAGCATCCCCTCGGGACCGATAAGGCAAGTGGTGTTAAAGACATGACCTGGCCATTTGTCGTCGGATTCCAAAAAGGAACCGGTTTGAATATAAATACCCAGATCTTTCGCTTTCTTATGATACCGGTCTGTGAATTCATTGGGGACAGGTATGGCAAGACGATCGATCAGCTTCTCGGCCGTGTCGTAGATCGGTGCCGCATGTGCGAACTCAGGAAACACAACTAGTTTAACGTCATGAAACGGTTGATAACCTATTACCGCATAGTCAATCATCTCCAGCATTTTAGTTACGCGCGGCTCGATTTCGTCTCTCGACACCGGGTTGGGCATATCCAGCTGACATGCCGCTGCATAGAAACGCTCCTTGTTTGACATGACGTGAAGCAAACACTCCCTTCTTCAATCAGAAACAATACTTTTTGGCGCTCATTTACGGTTTCACGGTAACCTGAACCGACGCGATATCCGCATAACCTGACTGCCGATTTGGACGTGGTTGAGGCTGTGCGTTACCATTCGCATCAACAGCACGCACGTAGAATTCATACGTACCGGGCTCCTGATCAGGCAGTATCAAATTCCAGAGAACCCAGCTGTAGGGAATCGGCCAGATGACAGGTCCGCCACTACCGTCACGGATTTGTTCAATACCGTCCGGCAACTTGCCACCGGGCAAATCACTGCCCCAGTTGTTTTTCGGTGGACTGTCATAACTCAGCTCTGTCCAAGACGCCTTTTCCCATGCCGGATCGTCGGGTTCCAAATGTCCATGAGTACCCTGATCGGGACGCAGCCAGTATTCGATTTTCTTCAGTCCAGACATACCTACCATTGCAATACCATTAAGGCGAATGGAGGAACCTTTCTCAAATTCGCGCGGACCATGCACATTGATTCGCGCCACGGTCTTCATATAGGAATCTGGATCGTTGTTGCGAAGAGCATAGCTGTCATTAGCCTGATAATTGTTGGTCAAAACCATCTGTTGAAGCCACTTTATGGATTTGAATCCATAGGCTTCCGGAACAATCATTCGGACCGGTCCTCCTCGTTCAACCGGTATTGTCCGGCCATTCATCTTGTACGCAAGAAAAACAGGCAACTGGCCTGGAGGAGTGTCCAGAACACGATTAATCGGCAATGAACTTGCAAAATAATGTTTTTCCTCTTTATGAAACCCCCAGTAGAAGACGCGTCTGACATCTGCCAGGGAACCGACAAAGCGTTCCAGAACTGCCTTCAATGGTACGCCTTCCCAAAGTGCATTGGAACAACTGCCCCCGGTCGGCCGATCATTGTTACACTGCATCGCTTTAAAATAGCGAACTGCTTTTTCATCTCCCAGCTCTAAAAGCATTTCGTAACTAATTGCTGTACCGCTTTCCCGCAATCGGGACTGTCCAATTTCAGAAATCCATGGGTCGACATCCGGGGTGATTTCAAGAAACCACGTTTCCGGATCCAGACCAACCTGCTTCTGTTCTTCCAGGGGTAACAAATAAGGCTGGCCACGGGAAACTTCAAAAAAAAGATCCATGGGAGTAAGAAACTGATCTTGATACCCAGGTTTACCTGGAGGCATGACGGGGTGCTCCTCTTACAAGAGACTCGCTGCAAACTATCACCATATTCTACTATAGACGCGCCCCCAATGTCTCATCCAAGATAAGAATCCTCAAAGTCATGACTCGTGCTAAGTGACTCCTGCGCATCAAAAAAGCCCGCCCAGTTAGTGAGCGGGCTTCGACACATGGCCCTTCATAAAATGACCCCGAGGGGATTTGAACCCCTGTTACCGGCGTGAAAGGCCGGTGTCCTGAACCTAGCTAGACGACGGGGCCAACCTCTTCTTAACGCAGGCGAATATAAGAGGTTTTTCACAGATCCGTCAAGATCGGAACACACCATACACCCAGCACCCCGTTTTTCAAAACAACAAACAGGTTACTGAAAGTTGTCCAAGAAAACGAAAATTGCTTTCGACAAAGACCAACATAACTCGTTCTTGGCCGCATAAAACACTCCGTCCTGTCAACCAGTTCATTGTGCCCAGATTGTGTTGGTCTGCGATTCTCATCTTGTACGTTGTTAAAGAGGATAGATAAAATATCTTTACAAAACCTGGAAACAGCATTCGGGTCCAGTAAATGCTGGTACGGCTGCTGCACATGAATGGAAGTGTTATCAGAAACTTTTTAAAAGAGTGGACACGGCAGAGAACATGCCCACAACGAATGAACCACGTGTCGTCATCACCGGAATGGGAATTGTTAGTCCTCTGGGAATCGGACGTGAACCCTTCTGGGAATCACTCTTGGAAGGTAGAAGTGGAATAGGACCGTTTTATCAATTCGGACACGAACCTCTTCCAACTACAGTCTCTGGAGAAGTGCGCGATTTCGAAGCTCGGAAGCTGGTTTCACAACAGATCGACCAGAAGACCAAGCGCGCCTATCTAAAAAGTCTCAAAGTCATGTGCCGTGAGATTCAGCTCGGTGTTGCCGCTGCGCACCTGGCACTGGACGATTCCAGGGTGGAAATGAGCGAAGTGAATCCTGACCGGCTGGGTGTCGATTTTGGTGCCAACCTCATGTTAACGCACCCCGAAGAACTCAGCCGCCCGGTTAGCGCCTGTCTCGACGATTCCAAAAAATTTGATTTTGGCAAATGGGGTGAACATGGTCTGGTTAAGATGTTCCCGCTTTGGTTACTGAAATATTTACCAAACATGCCTGCCTGCCATATCGGAATAACATTCGACGCGCGCGGCCCGAATAACACCATTACCTTGGGCGAAGCTTCCGCTAATCTAGCTATCAGCGAAGCCTATCGTATCATTTCGCGTGGTTCTGCTGACGTAATGATCGCTGGAGCGACTGGCACATGTGTCCATCCTATGAAATCTGCTCAAACTGCACTTCAGGAAGAACTTTCCAAACAAGATGGAGCCCATGCCAGTCGGCCCTTTGATGCAAACCGTGACGGCATGGTACTTGGGGAAGGCTCGGCGGTATTTCTGATGGAAACGCTACAACACGCCCAGGATCGCGATGCCACCATCTATGCAGAAATCGCCGGTTCGGGATCCAGTTGCAGCGCCACACCAGATGGAAAACCAAAGATTACCCGAGCGCTGCTTAATGCCATGAAACAGGCTGTCGAGAACGCCGACTACTGTCCTGATGACATCGGCCATGTGAATGCCCATGGTGTCAGCACACGTCAGGGTGATCAGGATGAAGCCATGGCCATTCACCAGTTCTTCGAAAATCGCAAGACACCTGTACCGGTAACCGCTCCTAAAAGCTATTTTGGCAATCTCGGATCTGGAACAGGAGCTGTTGAATTGGCAGTAAGCAGCCTGGAACTCCACCACCAAACCATGATTCCCGCCCTTAACTACGAAACCCCGGACCCTGACTGCCCAATCCATGTAACATCCGGAGCTCCCCGAGCATTGGCTGGACCGAGTGTTATGAACCTTAACTTCACTCGTATGGGCCAAGCGAGTTGTCTGATTTTGAAACAATTCCAGTCCTGAACCTGCTTAAGGCCGTTAAGTTACGTTGGCGCGAGGTTGCCAGGGTGGTAGGATGGCCAGATTGGCTGGAATAGTTTGCCGGTCTACCCAGTAAAACCCGATAGCGCACTGAGATGATGTCATGACGAATGCACTGCTTGAAACCGTTGAAAAAACCAGCCTCAAAGACTCCATACCTGATTTTGAAATCGGTGATACAGTAGATGTCAGTGTCCGGATTCTCGAAGGCGAAAAAGAGCGCATTCAGATTTTCAGTGGAACTGTCATAGCCAGAAACGGAAGCGGAACACGTGACATGTTCACTGTAAGGCGCCTTGTTCAGGGGGAAGGTGTCGAAAGGAAGTTTCCTATCCACTCACCCAATGTGTTGGATGTTGAAGTTAAACGAAGCGGTCGCGTACGTAGAGCAAAACTTTACTACCTTCGGGACCGTATCGGCAAAGCAACACGTTTACGTGAACGGCGCACAAAGACTCCCGGTGCATAAGCACATCATATCGATTCGGCAAGACTCCAATCGAAAGCACCCTCAGGACAGTCCTCCTGCCTAGGCTTATCTGTTCGGAAGGGAACCCCCTTTGCAGGTCACCTCATTGTACAACAGAGGTCGTTTCCCGTGAAAAAATGGCTTGCTCAAATTCTCGGGAAAAAAGGCGAACGCGTTGCGGTCAACTATCTGAAAAACGCCGGATATCAGATTCTTGCACAGGACTGGCGGTGTGAACTCGGGCAACTGGATATCGTTGCGCTAGACACTCCATATGTTGTTATTGTCGAAGTCAAAACGCGTCGCAACAAAAGCTATGGAGCAGCACGAGAAATGGTGATAGTTGACAAACAAAAACGTCTGACACGACTTGCTTTACAGTTTCTGAAAAATCACCAACTACTGAATCACCCGGTGCGCTTTGACGTTATTGCTATTCAATGGTCATCCGAGAAATCAAATCCACATGTGGAACACATCTTACATGCTTTCACCGCCAAGACGCACCACGGAATGTTTTCCTGAATCTTTCCTTACAATCCAATAGCAATCAAACGGGGCTTTGAATCTTCGACCAAACACTCACCTTACAGATGAACCCGAGATCTCCATTCTTGTCATACTTTTCAACCAACACACTAGAAACTACACAGACATTTGCATGTGAAACACCGGACCCTGTTTGAATAGGCTCAGCAACTGTTGTTATTCCTGCTGGCCTCGTTTAGCCCAATTGGCGTTTTGAAACATATTGAGTCCCGGATCTGCAATGACTCCAGAACGACTGTACTCCGGCGGATTAGCTTTGATAAATTCTTCATTTAACTCAATTCCCCATCCTGGCTGATCTGGGACAGGGAAATAGCCGTCCACTACTTCTGGGTATCCGGAGCCTGCTTTTTTCACATGCGGATCAGCAAAATCATTAAAGTGCTCCAGGATTTTTGCATTGCGCAGAGTCAAACAAAGATGCAGTGCCGCCATCGTTGAAATAATTCCTCCCACATTATGCGGTGCAACCATTATGGAATAGGTTTCCGCCGTCGAAGCCACCTTCTTCGTCTCAAATATTCCTCCGGACTGCGTTATATCGGGTTGCAACACGTCAATACACTGACCTCCCCAAATTTCTCTGAATTCTGGAGCTCCATAGAGTCGCTCACCCGTTGCTATTGGCAAAGACGTGTGCTGCCTTACCGACTGTAGCGCCGGAACATCACCTGGACGAACCGGTTCTTCTATCCAACCAATATTGTACTTTTCTATATGGCGTGCAATCTCTCGAGCCTGCACTGGTGCAAATCGGCCGTGCATTTCAATCATTATCTGAGCGTGTGTCCCAGCAACTGAAGCCACGGCTTCAATCAAATCAAGAGACCTGTAAAATTCCTCTCGCTCCAGCTCCATATCTCCGTTTCCAAAGGGATCAAATTTCATTCCGCGGTAACCGCGGTCAATGACCTTGCCAGCCGCCTTTGCAAAACTTTCCGCATTACGTTCAACCGTATACCATCCGTTGGCATACGCTGGAATACGATCCTTGACCTGACCTCCAAGAAGTTTATAAACCGGCTGTCCACACGATTTCCCAATAATGTCCCAGAAAGCCAGTTCAACCAGTGCCAGCCCCGTGTATACGACTTCACCAGGTTTACCGAAGTCGAGCAATGTCATCCGTCGATAGAGTGCTTCGATGTCGAAAGGGTCATGACCGATGAAATGACGTTCCGCATCTTTTAAGTATTCCGTAACGGTATGTGTTTTTCCAAGGACCCGTGCCTCACCAATCCCAACAATTCCCTGATCTGTTTCAATAATACAATAAGTCAGATTTCGCCATGGTGTACCCAGAACCAACGTTCGGAATCCCGTTGTTTTCATGAATCGTAATCTCCAGCTTATCCCACTGAACGACCTGTTTTGTAAACTACCAGCAGCTAACCCATTAACATTTGGACCAGGGAACGACCTGACCAGACTGCCAGGATACCCAATACAACATTGGTACAAATATTGGCTGTTGATCCCAAATAGTTTTCGGCTTCGAGACTATGCAACGTCTCATAACCGAAGGTAGAAAAAGTAGTGAATGCCCCCAAAAAACCCACCACCAGCAAGGGGCGGATCTCCGCATTGACCAAAGGACGTACATCCATTACAGCCGTCAGGATCCCCATAAGCAGACATCCCAGCACATTCACCACTAGTGTACCATACGGAAAATCAGACTGGGGAAACAGGTAGATAACATAGCGTGATATCGCATAACGGCCTATCGCTCCCACACAACCTCCAGCACCGATTGCGAAAATTTTCATCATCCGCGTCTACTTCTCTAGAACGAAGGCTGCTCTTTTCATAAAAACACCTGTCGAGTCCCGCAGCCGTACGGCAGGCGAGTTATTGTCATGCGACCTTTAACTGATTGCAAGGATTAACCGATTAAGAGAGTCCGCGCGAATAGGCTTCTTTCTCGATAAGGAGAAAAAACACCAAACACTCATGGTCACAAAACTTAGGGAATATACTGATGCTGAATAGCTTTTGCTGAATTTGACTATCTGCAGGACTGACCTATAATTTTTTGGAACCAACTTTCTTTGAGCATTTCTGCTTAAGCCTTTCTGTAATGATTCCGCAATCTTGCGTGTTTTGTGGGGTGCTGCGCGCATGATGAGCGTTAATGGTAAACCCCTGCTATTGAATTCTCGTTTCTCAATATCATTTAAAAGAATCGCCTCCAAAAACAGCAGGGGAACATCTTGATGAGTACAGAATTCCATGACAGACCTGAACCACTTCGGAACCCTTGGATTTCCAGTTATCCAAAAGGTGTCTCTGCACATATCGACATACCCAGAATCCCTGCCTGGAAACCGCTTACGCAATCAGCAACTGATTTTCCAGACCGTATCGCCTGTCATTTTTTTGACCAACAACTGACCTACAAAGAACTATTACTACAATCGCGTAAATTTGCCGAATCACTGGTTCAACGTGGTATTCAGCCTGGAGACCGTGTAGGCATTCTGCTGCCTAATATGCCCGAATATCTGGTTGCTCTTAACGGCATCTGGCTAGCCGGCGCAGTAGCGGTGCCGATTAGCCCTCTACTGGTGGCCAGAGAGGTGTCTGAACTGCTAGAAACCACTCAATGTAAAGTTATTGTTGCATTGGACATGTTTGAATCACTTATTGAACAATCTCGTTTTCTTCCAAAACATCTTCTACTGGTGACCCTGCGAGACCGTCTTTCTTTCTGGAAGCAACTGGTCTACCCTCTTGCACGCTGGCGCCGTAACGGTCATTTTACTCCCGGCCGCCTTTCCAACTGGGGTTGGTGGGAGGAAGTGCTTTCCAACACGGAACCTCTCACAAAACCCGTACCTCCAACACAGACACCTGCTCCGGCCGTACTGTTGTCAACCGGTGGAACAACAGGGCATTCCAAGACTGTTATGCTCAGCCACCGCAACCTTATAGCGAATACCACGCAAATGAGACATTGGGTAAATGTTGAACGTGGAACAGAAAAACTACTGGCTGTGCTGCCTTTTTTCCATAGCTTCGGACTAACCGTATGTGGCATGACCGCCATAGACTTGGCCACCACACTTATCCTGTTTCCAAGATTTCATGCGCGATCCATTCTACAGCTGATAGACAAACACCAGCCAACTGTCTTTCCAGCAGTTCCTACGATGATTGCAGCTCTGAACCGGCAGTTAAAACGTAGCGACACCGATCTATCATCGATCCAGTACTGCATTTCCGGGGGTGCGCCCCTGGATGCAGAACTCGCCCGGGACTTTCACCAACGATCCGGATGCGCCATCGCCGAAGGATATGGTCTCAGTGAAGCTGGTCCTGTGACACACGTCGGACCACTGGATGGAACCGCACGCACGGGAACCATCGGACTACCTTTGCCAAACACAGACGCTCGAATTGTCGATACCGAATCAGGAACGCGCGAACTCGAACTTGGAGAGGTGGGTGAACTCGTGGTACGGGGCCCACAGGTAATGAACGGTTACTGGAACGATCCGGGTGAAACCCGTCGTGTCATTCGGGATCAGTGGTTACACACCGGTGATTTGGCTATTTGTGATTCGGACGGATTTTTCCGCATCGTTGACCGTAAAAAAGATCTGATCATCAATAGCGGATTCAATGTCTTTCCGACGGAAGTCGAAGACATCTTACGACAGTTTCCAGGGATTTCTGACGTCGCAGTGATAGGTATTCCAGACCCGAAACGCGGTCAGCTCGTGAAAGCCCTGATCGTGCTGGAACCGGGAAATCAGCTTCGCCTCAAAGAACTCGACCGTTATTGCGCTGACCATCTGGCAAAATATAAACGCCCTCATCTTTATGAACAATTCAAAGGAACACTCCCACGGAATTTTCTAGGAAAACTCCTGCGTCGCGAACTTCGTGACTCCGGGTCCAATCCCGACCCAATGTCATTTGAATCCAGTGACAATTAATCACCAGAAAGCAAACTTGCAATGAATACTCAAGTCTCACCTCTGGCAGTGGTAACAGGTGTTCGTACACCGTTCGCAAAAGCATTCGGAAAGTTGAACAGCTACTCTGCTGTGCAACTTGGATCCTTAAGTATTCAAGGTTTGATGAACAAAACTCGATTCCCCTGCTCTAAGGTCGATGAAGTCATATTCGGTAACGTTGCAAGCCCAGCCGATGCCTCCAATGTTGCACGTGTCATTGCACTACAGTCTGGCATTCCCGATACATCCATTGCTCAGACCGTTAACCGCAACTGCGGCTCGGGCATGGAGTCGATAATCGCCGCATGGCACGCTATTCGAGAACAGCGATCTGAGGTCATCGTTGCAGGTGGCACGGAATCCATGTCCAATATTCCTTTGCTTTTTCATAGAAATATGACGGAATGGCTTCTCACCATGAGAAGTCAACGTTCCTGGTTTGGATCGCTCAGAACGCTACTTCGTTTTCGGCCACGATTCCTAAAACCCATCATTGCTCTTGAATTAGGACTTACCGATCCCGTATCTGGTTTGAACATGGGACAGACGGCTGAAACTCTGGCAATGGACTTTTCTATTTCCCGAGAAGAACAGGATGCTTTCGCATTATCAAGTCACCAAAAGGCTCATGCGGCTCAACAGCGTTGTTTCCTGTCCGGAGAAATACTCTCTTCCGAGGATTCGGCGTCAGGTCTTTCCGGATTTGAAAAAGATGACGGTATTCGCTCTGATACCAACCTCACAGCTTTGACACGCCTGAAACCCCGGTTTCAAAAACAAGATGGCACCGTCACTGTGGGCAACAGCTGCCAAATTACGGATGGCGCTGCATCGTTACTCTTAGCACACCCACATCGTGCTGCTGACATGGATCTGGAACCTCTGGGTTATATTCTCGACTACGCTGTCGCTGGCTGTGATCCGCGACGAATGGGCCTAGGACCTGTTTATGCAATCACGAAATTACTGAAAAAAACAGGCCTTACCCTAAAAGATATTGACCTGTTTGAAATCAATGAAGCCTTTGCTGCCCAAGTTCTGGCATGTCTAAAAGCTCTGAATTCAAAAACGTTTGCCCAAGAACAATTAGGCTTAACTCAAGCGCCGGGACAAATTGATACCGATAAAGTTAATGTGCATGGCGGGTCAATCGCACTGGGACACCCAGTTGGTGTAACCGGAACAAGACTGGTGCTTACACTACTCAGAGCACTTCGGGAACGCAGGATGCAAAGAGGCATTGCAACGCTCTGTATTGGAGGAGGCCAAGGAATCGCAATGCTGATCGAAACGGATTTACGATCGACAGAACATTAGAAGTTTGTGTTTTCATGCCATTCATTCACTTTTGCAGGTTACCCATGGAATTACACTCAGGAATCAACTGGAAAACCAATCACGATCATCGAGGCGTTCTCACCGTATCACTGAATATTCCCGATCATTCCGTAAACACTTTTAACCGTGAAGTTATGGAAGAGCTCCGTGAGTTGATCGATTCTCTTGAACCCCTGTGTAAAAGCACAGATCACGATACGACAACGACAGAACGCGTGATCGAAGCCATCGTTTTCAAAAGCGGCAAACCTTCTGGTTTTATTGCTGGAGCTGATATTAATCAGGTTGAGTCCATTACGTCACCCACAGAGGCTGAGGCCATTTCCCAAGCTGGACAAGTTCTCTTTCATCGCATATCACAATTGCCGGTTCCAACGATTGCAGTTATTCGCGGAGCCTGCCTTGGCGGTGGTCTTGAATTCGCGCTGGCGTGTGATTTCCGTCTTGTTTTTGACGATTCCAGTACGCGCCTTGGGCTACCTGAAGTACAACTCGGAATTTTACCAGCCTGGGGAGGAACGCAACGTCTGCCAAAACAAGTCGGTCTTCAAACCGCACTCGAAATGATGCTTAAAGGAAAAGACCTCTCAGCGCGACAGGCAAAACAAGCTGGTTTGGTTGATCACTGCTGGTCAGATAAAGAATTTTCAGAAAAAGAGACACACTTTATCGACACGCTTCTGAAAGATTCCAGTTCACTGAAATCTCGATCGACCAGTGGAAAATCTCTGAAAAATTGGTTTCTTGACTCCACCGGATTCGGACGCCAATTGATCTTCAATAGAGCGCAATCTGGGATTCAAAAACGCGACGCACAATATCCGGCTCTCGGAAAAATTCTTGAAGCAACCCGACAAGGTATCGTTTCCGGTTTTGAGCAGGGATTGACCTGTGAAAGAAAAGCACTGGGTAAACTATTGTTCGATTCCAGGAGCCGTAACCTCATTCGACTCTTCCTGCTAAGAAATCGTGCTCGACAATCAATCCAAATGGTTTCTGATTCCTCAAAAATAAAGCATGTCGGAGTCATCGGTGCTGGTCCAATGGGAACAGGAATTGCGCAATGGGCCGCCTTCAACGGTTTTAACGTAGTGCTGTGCGATATTGACCCCAACAAGCTTTCCGCAGCCTCTGTCACCATTGACCATCTGTTCAACAAAGCAGTACAACACCACTTCCTTACTGCCCAAGAGGCGGACCGGAGGAAATCCCTGATTCAAACTGGGGTAAGTAGTGCCGATTTTCAGCCATGTGAGCTAGTCATCGAAGCGGTTTCTGAAAAATGGGAAATCAAACAAACCGTACTCCAGCAACTCAACAGGCAACTTAAACCCGACACTCTTATTGCATCGAATACTTCTTCTCTTTCTATTAACCAACTAGCAGAAACCATTGCTCAACCCGAACGCTTTGCTGGGCTACATTTCTTTAATCCACCTCACCTGATGAAATTGATCGAAGTGGTCCAGGGTTCCGAAACGTCCGCTGAAACGATCGATCGCCTACGGTGTTTTTCCCGGGATCTCGGCAAGATACCCATTCTTGTTCAGGATAGCCCCGGCTTTCTGGTCAACCGAGTTCTTTTTCCCTATCTTGCGGAATCCATCAGACTGGTGGTGGAAGGGGTAAATGTCAAAACAATCGATACGCAAATGCGGCGATTTGGTATGCCGATGGGCCCCCTGGAGTTACTCGACTCAATTGGACTAGACGTGGCTGCAGACATCTCTCAGACGCTCTCCTCTTTTTCCACCGAAGCCACATCAACAATCGAACTGCTCCAAAAAATGGTGCAAAAAGGATGGGTCGGAAAAAAACAGAAGCGAGGTTTCTATTCTCACGAAACCAAAAAGCCCACAGTTAATCCAGCTGTTTCGACTCTGGCAGACTCCATTTCCGAAGTCCAGGGAGCATTCTCGAAACATCCTGTAGATGAGAATAACATTGAATCTCGACTGGTCTATCTGATGATCAACGAAGCAGCACGATGCCTGGGAGAAGAGATCGTCGAGGAAGCAGATATGATCGATCTTGCACTCGTGTACGGTACAGGATTTGCGCCCTTCACTGGAGGGCCACTCCGGTTAGCCGCCGACCTCGGTTTTCATACTGTTGTTTCCACACTGGACGCACTGCAGGACAGGCATGGAGAACGTTTTCAGGCCTGTTCGGTACTCCGAAGCCTTGCCGATCCCAGTATCCGGGTAACCGACCAGGACCAGGACTACCCTTTTGATCTGATGCAGTCCGTTCAGCCCTCAGAATCAAGGAGTTTTTAATGCCGTCATCAACAACCCATACCAATGATCCACAAATGACACCATCGGAAGTATCCCTTGTGAGCGAAGAAGCCTCCTTTGCGGAAACCGCGCTGAAACTGAGTGGGAAAAGCGATGAAGAAGCGCGACGTACCGGTGCCGTTGACAAAGCAGATGAACAGGTAGAATCGCTTTTCGCTCCACGATATCAAACCATTAACAGTCCGATCCACCGGGCAGTCTGGGATCAGCAACTTTCAGCTGAACTATTTTCTGGACAAGATTCCTCACCGGAAGATCATCTTCAGGTTGTAATGGAACAATCACTGGAAGTCGTTCGCAGACATCGCAAAGAAGAAACGCTTCTGGACGACAAGAACAAGATTCACCCTTCCGTTCTCCGTGAACTCGGTGAAGCCGGCTACTGGGGAGTACTCGTGGATCGACACCACGGCGGTAGTGGAGCGCCCTTTGTTCACTTTGCGCAATTTGTAACTCAAATGGCCATGTGTGACCCTACAATCGCTGGTCTGGCATCTGTACATGGATGTATCGGTGCCGTTGACCCATTAAGATCTTTCGGAAATTCAGAGCAACAGCAGCGCTTCCTGCCTTCATTGGCTTCTGGAGAACGTTTGTCAGGATTTGCGTTAACGGAACCTTGCGCTGGGTCCGATCTTACGGCGTTGCGAACAACCGCTAAACTGGATGGCGACGACTACATTCTGGATGGCGAAAAGCTTTTCATTACGAATGCCGTTCCTGGTAACACCGTTGCAGTGGTATGTCAAATTGAAGACAAACCGAGTGTCTTAATCGTTGACCTTCCTGATGAAGAAAACGACCACTTTCAGGTAAAGCCATACGGGCTCTATCCACTCCATCATTTGTATAATCAGGGACTGATATTCCGTGGACTTCGGGTACCCGCATCAAATTTGATCGAACCCTCTCAAGGGGATGGTTTAACCGTTGCCTATCACGGACTAAACCGGGGGCGAATTGCGCTTTGCGCTGTTGCAGCCGGAACGATGCGCGTCATGATGGCCAACATGATTCCTTGGGCCAAGTTTCGCCGGACTTACGGCGCCCCCATCGCCCAATACGAATTGGTTCGTCGACGATTAGGACACCTCGCAGGCTTGATCGTAGGTAGCGATGCGCTCGTAAACTGGTGCTCTTCTCTTCTGGACAACGGATATCGAGGTGAAATGGAATGTATTGTTGCCAAGATCTTTGGCAGTGAAGCACAAAAAGAGGCTGCCATTGACCTTTTCATGAAAACGCACGGCGGACGATCTTTCTTACATGGTCATCTCTTCGGTGATTACCTTTTTGACTTCCTCGCGCCCTGCATTTATGAAGGGGAAGGGGAGATGCTCGGCATGGCATTCTTCAAGTCACTGATTAAGCAGCATGCAAAAAAATATTTTGAACCTGTTGGAAAAACCTTACACCGTTCCGGAATCAAACAGATGAGCCTGTTAAACCCGCGACATATGTGGCAATTAAAAGGTCCTCTCGGACAATATGCCAAATGGTACATGTCGAACAAACTGAACCAAAAGTTAACCGGTCGTAAACGCATTCAACAACAACCAGCAATGTCCCCTGTCTTCAAACAACATGTAGACTTCGCGACGGACTTCCTCGAACAATCCAAGTTCGACCTTTCAGCAATTATGGAAAAACACCAGCTCAAACTGGCTGATCGTCAATGCCTGATTTCTGAAATCTCACAGCGTATTCAACAGGCTACTATTATTCTGTCCACCAGCCTGTATGCGACACATCGTGATGAAATAATCCAGTCCGCTGCGGATGTCCTTTGCCAGCAATTAACCCAGCAACTCAAGGGGCAGCGACCGTCTCACCGGTATTACCGTAAAGTTTGCGAACTTGGGGCCGAAATTGCCGATGGTGGCTTTCAATCGATTGCACATCTCGATCCACAAGAAATGCTTATGCCGTACAACAACCGTTAGAAACGCTGTACGTCGATTTTACCGAGATTCGACAGCCCAAGATCATAGACGAAACCGAAAGTTGAGCTCCGCGTCGCACAAAACAATTGCAGATCTAAGGCAAAATGGAAATTATTTCCTTTTGTGTTTCGCCGGTTGGCTGCGCACTCTGATGATCGACGTAACAGTTAATTTCACTGCGAACACCAAAAGAGGGGAAATAGAGCCCCGGCTCAATCGAAAACGCCACACCAGGGACAATAGGACGATTGTCGTGTGATTCAAAACAGTCCAGATTCACACCATTTCCGTGCACTTCCTCGCCAATGGAATGACCGGTTCGGTGCAACATGGCGTCGGCATATCCCTGTTCAGAAAGATAATCACGTGTAGCCTGATCTACTTCCCAGCCAGCCAAGTTCTGACCCTCACGTATCTTTTTGTCAACCAGCGCTACGGCACGATCCCGAGCGGCCTTTACAACCGAAAAGACGTTCTGGATTTCAGGAGGTACTGAGGAGCCACAAAATCCCACCCACGTGATGTCATAGTAAACCGACCCGGGTTGATCGAGTTTCGCCCACATATCCATAAGAACAAAATCTCCTCTCGTGATTACCATGCTCGATTTCTGATCCGGACAATAGTGTGGGTCACTTGCATGTGCATTGACAGCAACCACGGGCCCTTCTGTCGACAGCAAACCTTCTTCGCGAAAACGGGAGCGAATAAAGTCTGCAATCTCCATCTCGTGAACACTCCCTGCCGTCTGAATGCGACGTCCTGTTTCTCGGAATGCCGCAGCGCGAATGGCATCCATTCGACGCCCCGCCTCTAGATGCAAAGCATACTGATGCTCTGTCCATCGCGCCTCAAAAAACTGGATAAGACTGGCTGAGCTGACCACTTCTATACCCATGCTTCGAATCAGATCAATGGTCCCTCCGTCTACAAGCGATATATAGGGAATCATACCGTTCGGAGAATATTGCATTGCCACGCGTTTGGCATCACCCAGAATTGTGACTAACTGATGTTGCTGCTGGTCCCAGCTTGCATACTCTTGATCCTCACCGGGCAGCGATTTCAGGACGTGGGGCTCAATCACATGACTTAACTTGCAAGGTTCACCTTGCGCGGGAATCCAGTAGTACCAGCGACGTGTAACATGACTGGCAGCATCCAGAGAAAGGATCCGGTAAGCAATCGGATCCCGGTGATGATGGTCCATAAACAACCATCCATCGTACCCCTCGCGATTTAACTGTTTCTGAATTTCCTTTATGTCCACTGACATGACTCCTTCGTTCCACCTGTCACTTAACCACCAAACCTTGCCCTGCGTAAAACCCTTCATATACCAGAACAAGGTGCTGGATGGCTACTGCACGCCATCCACTGGTAACTTAATCAAGCATCATAAGCAATCTGCATGCTGCAGAACCAACCAAACCACGGGATCCGTAATGTTTAGGAAAGAACATACTTTCTTCGATTCCAGAAAAGCAAAAGAGCAGTCGACCTCTGTTACAGTCGATCCCGAATTACCGGTTACGCTTTTTTCCGTGACACATGTTCCAAGATCACTGGATGTGGATATCAGACCTGATATTTCACCCTAGCGAGCATCCGAACGAGGAAACAGCTGTGAAAAAACCACAGCACGATCGCCGATCGAAAGAACACAAATCTCATTTATACTTGTAACGTAACCCACCTTCTCTCTGACTTTTCCATCTACCATGACCTGGATGGCCCCTTCTCCGGTTTCGGTCATCACAAAGGTGTGTGACCCCAGTGAGGGGAGGCCAAATGAATAGGACTGACCCGAAGGAAAAGATATCTCTATATCGTAATCTTCCGATGCGGTACTGGTTATATGAAAGTGACCCTCGTACATAAAGATTCGGTCGTAGAAACCACGTAAAATCCATGAGGATCCGGTGACCGCAATGATCACAAACAGAACCACTGCTATCCAGGTAAGGCGTTTCATAATGTTACTCCCAAAAGCCTCGGCACTCACTTCAGCCGTCAAATTGGATGTTTGCTGATAGTCTAAAAAACGCTGGGTTCCGAGGTCGATATAAAATTGGGTCAGGAAGGACACCTCGAATTCCGTCACATGATCTGCCCGAATATAGACTGCCTTCTTGATCCATATATCCTGTTCTTCCTATAATTGTTGTTAGTTAATCGATAATTCATGCGTGCCGTAATCGGTCTGAAAGAAACTAAGGATTTCTAGTGAAACATTACCAGGATGTTGAACATTGCCCGGGACCTCTCAACCGACGAAGTTGGATAAAACTCGGTGGGTTGAGTCTTGGTTCACTGATAACCGGCAGCAATCCCGGACTTGCACAAATACTGGCCCTGGAAAACCAGATCGGTCATCGGTCTAACAATTTCTCCGTTATCCTTTTCTGGGCCAACGGAGGTCCAAGTCACTTGGATCTCTTTGACCTGAAACCGGAAGCACCCACAGAATACAGAGGGCCTTTCAAGCCCATTTCCACCACGGTCCCCGGTATGGAAATTACCGAGATGCTTCCAAGAATCGCTGCATTGGGTGAACAATTCACTCTGGTACGGAGCTTCCATCATGAACGGGTTGAACATTCCGGTGGAACCCATCGATTCTTAACCGGCTACGCATCCCGTCAGGCCAATCTCAAACATAGTGAATTTCCTGACCTTGGATCCATTGTTTCCAGAAATCTTGAACACCTTCAGAAAGACCTGCCTCTCTACATCGCCAATACCAAAGCCTATGGCAGCGGACCTGCTTATCTGGGAACCGCACATGCCCCATACATGCCGAACCCGAATCCTTTAACTTCAACCGGAAACAACTCCTATGACCCGGTTCCTCTATACTCTGTTCCTGGTCAATCAGACAATTTGTCCATCACACTCAGCGAATCACACAAATTGCTTACTCGACGCGGGTTAATGCGTGCACTGGATACATTACCACGCCAGATGGAACGCAATCTAAACCTTCAATCACTGGACATTTTGCAGCAACGGGCATTAAACATGCTCACCAGCAGTCGAACACGTGAGGCCTTTGATCTTTCTCGGGAAAACACCAAGACACGCAATCGTTATGGCAACACTCACTGGGGTAAAAGTCTGCTAACCTGTCGAAGACTGGTTGAAGCAGGGGTCCGGTTTGTACAGTGCCAAGCAACCTTTCGGTTACGCAAGGAAACCGGACGTACCAGCAACTGGGACGATCACTCCGTCAATTCCAACATTTTCTCGGCTTACAGAGAAAAACTTCCATTTTTTGACGAAGCCGTGTCCGCCCTGATTTCTGACCTGTATGACCGGGGAATGGATCAGAACGTACTTTTTGTCTTTTGCGGTGAATTTGGACGCACCCCTATGATACGCAACCAAGATGTCAGTGGTCGACCCGGTCGCGACCATTGGTCCCGATCCATGTGTGTTTTTCTTAGCGGCGGTGGACTGAAGATGGGACAGGTAATAGGAGCCACGAACCGTCGCGCTGAGGAACCCGTTGATCGCATCATGGACAGTAATGATTTCCTGGCCACCATTTATAATCGATTTGGCATTGATAGCGCACAATCCTACGACGATCACGCCGGTCGCCCCATTCCCATTCTTACTAATGGCGCTCCGATTCCGGAACTACTTTAGTCCGATGCCCAGCCAAATGGGTTTGCTTTGTCAACTTTCAAATCAGAGCGAACCGCCGCCAAAACACAAACCCAGGGGTTACCCTAGATGTGTCATGCAAAGCAAACGTGAAGGCCTGAAATTAAACAGTTTTTCAGAATGGCTGGTGAGATCTAAGTGCCGGTTTTACCCGACATATCCTCTGGTGTGACTGCCCGCAACACACATGCGGTTTCACAATATTGTGTTCGGGCCCAAAGACACCGTGTAACCGGTGTAAAAGAACTTAATTAAGAGAGCGGGTGATGGGGATCGAACCCACGACAACAACGTTGGCAACGTTGTGCTCTACCACTGAGCTACACCCGCAAGCTGGACCGCCGCAGCGGGCCTGCGGCACAGGCGGGCCATTCCTAGTGAAAGTATATCTCTATATGATCGCTGTTCAAGGAAAAATTTTCCTCGAAAAACACCTTATTCCTAAGCAAAAACCGTATTTCCAGTTCAATCGATATAACCATATCCCGCTATCAGAAAATATCCGTTCTATTGGACATAACTATAAATTTCCGCTCTTAAAGGACTCGACCCGAGTATCGACCTTGCATCCGGGACATTGGTATCTGAAAATAGATTGTCACAATTCTGCCGGATCTATCGTCATTCACTATTGTGAGGCAATTAACCATGCCTGAACGTGCTCTTTTCGGCGTTCTTTTACTTACATCTGTCAGCTACTGCGTACTAGCCAAAGCAGAAGCAACGGATGGTTCTGAACCTCTGGGCCCCGATGATCTGATTCAGATATCCGATCGGAATCACTGGGCATTTCAACCCTTGTCAAGACCTGAATTACCTCCCGTTGAACGTACCTCTTGGATACGAACACCCATTGACCAGTTCATACTCGCACGACTGGAATCCCGTAGATGGTCACCCGCAATCCCGGCTGATACAAATTCTCTTTTAAGACGTATTTATCTTGATCTGATCGGATTACCTCCAACCCTGCAGGAACAGCGATCCTTCCTGGCAAATCCGTCTCCTGAGTCAGTCGACAAAGTGATCGCTTCGTTGCTAAACCGTCCGGGATACGGCGAACGATGGGGCCGACACTGGCTGGACCTGGTTCGTTTTGCAGAAACCAACGGTTATGAACGGGATGGAACCAAGCCCTCCGCATGGCGGTATCGGGATTATGTGATCCGTGCTTTCAACGAGGACAAACCTTTTGATCGTTTTGTGGTGGAACAACTTGCTGGAGATGAACTCGCCGACACGGATCGGGAAACCATGGTTGCAACAACCTATTACCGGCTTGGGCCATGGGATGATGAACCCGCTGATCCACAACAAGATCGGTTTGACCAACTCGACGATATGGTACGTACCACTTCGCAGGTATTTCTCGGTTTAACGATGGGATGTGCCCGATGTCATAACCACAAATTTGAAGCAATCTCCATGCATGACTACTACCGTATGGTAGCTATTTTCAACACTCTTAAACGACCACAAAGCGGACGAACAGAACTGGACGTTCCGGTTGGCACACAACAGGAAAGGGAGGAACTACAGTGGCGGGACCAATTGATTCAAAAGATAGAAATGCAAAAACAACAACTCATTCGGAACCGACTGACAACCTGGATGGAACAACAACCCGATCCATCTGACCCAGACCTTCCTACCGCTTTACGTACTCAAACTGGCAAACGGACCGCTGAACAGAAACAACTTATTACGAAGTATGCTGAGTCCGCCCTTTCAGACAAAGATAAAAAACGTTTGTCGGACTGGGACTCAGCCATTGAGGCCCTTCGGAAAGCAACAGAAGATCTACCTCTGGCGTACGTAATGCAGGAATTGTCACCCATACCTCCAAAAACACATCTTCTAATGCGTGGTCGTGCCAGCACCCCTGGACCTGTAGTTCAGGCAGGCTTTCCAGCCGTACTGGTATCTCGACAACCGACTTTTGATACTGACACTGAACATACCAGCCTGCAACGAAAAACTCTCGCTGACTGGATTGCCAGTCCTTCCAACCCGCTTACCGCCCGGGTGATGGTTAATCGTGTATGGCAATATCATTTTGGAGAAGGGCTGGTGCGAACACCCAGCGACTTCGGTCGGGCAGGACAGCCACCTACCCACCCCCATCTACTCAACTGGCTAGCCCACTGGTTTGTCCACGATGCAAACTGGTCTCTCAAGAAACTTCATACCCTCATTATGGCAAGTAATGCTTATCGAATGAACAAAACCGGTAATCCGGAATATCGTGCTGATGACGTTGAGAACCGACTACTGTGGCGATTTCCTTATCGCCGACTCGACGCCGAAACATTACGTGATTCCATGCTCGCAATAAGTGGTAAACTAAATCGAAAAATGTATGGACCGAGCATGTATCCGTTTGTTCCCAAAGATGCCAGGAGCGGACACAGCGATCCGGACAAGATATGGAAAGCTTTTGATGAAAAGGAAGCATCTCGAAGAACGATCTATTCTTTTGTCAAACGATCGCTCATTGTCCCGTTACTGGAAGTACTCGATTTTTGTGATACCACTCAAAGTACAGAACAGCGACTGGTTACCAGTGTTACCCCTCAGGCACTGATTCTTTTCAACGGCAATTTCGTTAATCGACAAGCACGACATCTGTCCGATCGATTAATCGATCAGGCAGGAGATGACGCCCCTAACCAGATTCACCTTGCCTATCAACTGGCCTTGTGTCGCAAACCCACAGCATCCGAAACATCTGTTTTAAGTAAGTTTCTCCAGCGGGAAACGGAATCGCTGCTTCAGGAGTCGCTGGATATCAAAGAGGCCAAAAAACGGGCATTACAACAGATGTGCCGTGTTATCTTCAACCTCAACGAGTTTGCCTATCCCGACTGAAATCAGGAAACTATCCATGTCAAATATGACTCAGCGGTTTATTCCAAACCACACACCCTGTGGTCAGACACGTCGGGAATTTCTCTGGGAAACCGGAGGTGGATTCGCTGGACTTGCCTTACTGGATCTTCTTTCAGCTGATGGTTTTTTCCCTGAATCTAAAGAGCCTTCCAGCCAAAACAAAAACCAGAACAAGTATTTCCTCGCCTCTCGAATACCGCATTTTCCCACCCGGGCTAAACACGTTGTTTTCCTTTTCATGAACGGCGCCCCTAGCCAGATTGACACCTTCGATTACAAACCGGCCCTGTCACGGTTTGACGGGACCGCCTATCAAGGCGATCTCACTGTCGGGTCGAATGATCGCCCTGTCGGATACCTAATGCAAACTCCCTTTAACTTCCGCTCTCAGGGTGAAAGTGGTCTGAAAATCAGCAGCCTATACCCACATCTTTCCCAGTATGCGGATGATCTTTGCATTCTTCGTTCCATGCACACCGACACGGCAGCCCATGCCTCTGGATGCCTGCAAATGAACACTGGAAGTGTCTTGTTGGGTAAACCCTGCCTGGGTTCCTGGTTAAGCTATGGATTGGGCACCATGAATAACAACCTGCCCAGTTTCGTCGTAATGACAGACCCTCGGGGAGGCCCTATTAGTGGTGCCTCAAACTGGACAGCCGGCTACATGCCAGCACCCTACCAGGGTACCTTGTTTCGCAGCCGAGGTACGCCTATCCTGGATCTGGCTACGCCTGCACCGTACAGTCCACGCAGCCAGCGACAGGCACTCGATCTCCTGAAGTCACTCAACGACCAACATCTCCGATCCCGACAGGACGAATCCGAATTAATCGCCCGGATTAATTCCTATGAACTTGCCTACCGGATGCAAACGTCAGCGTCGGAAGCGGTCAACCTCGGGCGTGAAAACAAAAGTACGCTCGACATGTATGGTTTAAACAATGAGCTTACCGTTGACTTCGGACGTAAGTGCCTAATTACCCGACGGCTTCTGGAACGTGGAGTTCGTTTTGTACAACTCTATTCCGGTGGAGGCCATATCGAAGACACCTGGGATGGTCACACGGATTGTATTAGCAATCATCGTTTGCACGCAGGGGAAACCGATCAACCGATTGCTGCTTTAATAGCTGATCTGAAGCGGACCGGATTATGGGATGAAACACTGCTGATCTGGGGTGGAGAATTTGGACGTACTCCAACCAGTGAAGGACGTGGTAAACCAGGGCGCGATCACAACTGGTATGGATTCACCATGTGGCTTGCCGGTGCCGGAGTAAAGGGTGGACAGGCACTTGGAGCGACCGATGAACTCGGTTTCAAAGCTGTGGAAGATCCTTTTCACGTCTCAGACCTCCACGCTACCATTCTGCACTTGATGGGCCTTGATCACACAAAACTAACCTATTTTTACCAAGGACTGGAACAGAAATTAACCGGCACACGCGGTCGAGTGATTACCCAGGCTCTGGCCTGAACCACAACGTATTTTGATAACCTGATTGTGGCGACACAGCGCCCTCATTCTGGATAAGCGTCTGAATACATTCACTAATCGTGTAACACAGCTCGATCATCATACTCTCAATAAGGCGGTCCCAACCCCTATGGCGCATCGCCATATGCCATTCATTTCTGTTCTTACCGGATTGTTGATGACCGCGGGATTACCACTCGCACTGCTCGTCGATACGAGCCTTGCATATGCAGACGGATGGCGAACAACTTCGCGCCTCGATCTTTGCCTGGTGATCGTCATGATCGGTCTGGTATCCATTACTTTCGTACTGTTTCAGGTTGCATCACTGCAACACTGGTTTGCAGAAAACAGGCGTGAGCACATGATGCTCCTGATTTCCATTTGCGTTTGTTGGTTAATTGTAGAAATCGTCCTGGAATACAGCATTCAGCCACGTTCCCCTGAAACATCGCTGTTGCATCGTCGCTGGCCTCACTTAACCCGCATTTTTACTCCTGATCCCGCCATTATGCCAGGTATCGAAGGCAGATCAGAATTCACTACCAATTCCATGGGGATTCGGGGAACGGAACTACCACCCGCAAAGCAGGCCTATCGTATTTTGTGTGTGGGAGGAAGTACGACCGAATGCCTTTACTTAGACAATCATGAGACCTGGTCTGCACAGCTTGAAAACATGCTGAACAATTCTTTTGAAAATCGGAACTTCTGGGTGGGCAATACAGGTATTGCCGGTTACTCAACCACTCAACATCTGAGTTTCGTACAACGTTCTGAGATCATTACAAAGTTTGATTGTTTACTCTTCATGATCGGAATTAACGATCTCACTGCGTTTCTTATGTCCCGGGATCGTACCCTCCTCGTACAGCCAAAGCGAGCTCCTGATTTCAGGATACCATTCTGGAAACACTCCCGAATCCTCGACTTTTTACGTACTCAGTGGCATCTTTGGAAACACAGTTATGACGTAGAAGATCCAGGCGGAGCCAACTATCAATTGAGACGGCATATCCGACGAACTTCTCCCAGAACCAACCATCTCCCAGCACACTTCGACATTGCCCTCAGAAATTATCGTACCTCCATCCATCAAATCGTAAAGACCTGCATGAACAAGGGCGTGACACCCTTGTTCGCAACGCAACCGGTCCTATGGTCCTCGGAGATGTCTGACGCATCAAAGGATCTTCTCTGGATGGGCGCGCTCGAAGAAGGTCGATTTCTGACTGAAACCCGCTTACGTGAGGCGATCGAACTATACAACCGGACGTTACGGGAGTATTGTCAGCAGCATCAGATCGGATGTATCGATCTTGCTGCCATGGACGGCCAAGAAACGTTCTTCTACGACGACTGTCATTTCAACGAAGCTGGATCACAAATGGTCTCCAGGATCATGACAGACTGGTTTAACACGCAATCCTATCCCTATATCCTGTCCGAAGACTAACCACTAATAATCTGTCTCATTACGTTTGTTTTTATAATTCTCCAAAGGTCATTCAATGAACCACTCTCTGATTCGTCTGACACTTTTGCTCGGATGGTTTTTTTTCTCCTCAGTAAATGGAGAAAACTGGCCTCAGTGGAGAGGTCCAAACGGTCTAGGGGTTTCAGCCGAGACCAATTTGCCAACTACCTGGGACTCCGGGACAAACGTTCTATGGAATGTTTCTCTTTCGATGCGCAGTCATTCCTCAGCCGTCACCTGGAAAGAAAAAATATTTGTCACAGGATCCAGTGAAAACGGGAGCAAGCGAATCCTCTTGTGTCTCAATAAAAACGATGGATCGGAACTCTGGAAACGCGAGGTCGTTTATGGTGGTGAAGAACCCACCGAAAAGGACAATGGCTATTGCACCGCAACCCCTGTAACCGATGGGAAGCATGTCCTTGCCTATTATGGTTCAGCCGGCGCTTATTGTTACGATATGAAGGGAACGCTTGTCTGGTCTCATGATTTTGGTGAGTTTTTTCACATCTGGGGTAGCGCGACGAGTCCCATAATCGATCAAGGAATCGCTTACCTATACTGTGGGCCGGCATTTGAAGACAGACTCGTTGCCGTCGAAGTGAAAAGCGGGAAGATACTCTGGGAAAAAAACTATGTAAACGCCGGCTGGAGTACCCCTTTGATGATTTCTGTCGCTCAACACCGTGAACTGGTACTCTGCTCCGCTGGTCGTGTAAAAGCGTTTAATCCCTTATCCGGTGATTTGCTCTGGTATATACGTGGTCAGAAAAGTATCTCTGTCGCATCACCACTTTGGAACCAAAAGCTTCTTTTTACTCAGACGGGTAACCCCAACAAACTGATTGCCATTCGACCAGGAGGAACAAAAAATGTCACCAGCAGTCATATTGAATGGCAAGCATCGGGAGCCCCACACATTCCATCCGGTGTGATTTACAACCATTACATTTTCATGGTTAACGGTGACGGAATTGCAGTATGCCTGAATGCCAAAAATGGAGATACGTTGTCACGTCGCAGACTTCAAGGTCGATTCCGCTGCTCTCTTGTTGCTGGTGACAACAAACTGTACATCACGAATCGTTCCGGTGAAACCTACGTCCTGAAAGCTACCCCGGAAATGACCATTATTGGGATTAATCCCTTACCTGGAATAGATTTTCAGGCCACTCCTGCCCTTGTAGACGGGCGGCTTTACATTCGCGGAGAGGATCAGCTTTACTGTGTAGGAAACCGTTGACTTCCTTTCCATGGAGCCTAGAAGGAATCCTCAAAACGATATTCGTCATGACAATTTTTACAGGAACGATCCAGTTTTGAAATTGTCTCTGAAACCAGATCTTCCGAACGTGCTTTAACCGCACTTAACAGTGCTTCGGCCTGCACAATGAAATCAACGCAAAACTGCTGATAGCCAGCCTCTTCACTCCACTCGGACGAAATCGCAATCGCCTGACCGAATGCGCGTAATAGGGTTGCCTCATGTTGCAATGTTAACCGATTCTTCCGACTGGAACCGCCATCGATTGCGGCCTCCTTAATTGTGATCTCAAAACTTCGGTCCAGTCGTCGCATTAACAATGACAAGTCTACGGTTTCCTGCCAGACCGTATCCCCTGCTGACTCCAGGCTCTCTTGCTCAAGCTGCACGGGCTTGTCACTCAGCAAACGAACCAGCTTTTTAAAGTGTTGGTTCGTTGTCGTGTAGTTACCCGGACCAAGGCTGCGGGCTGACTGCCTGACAAGCATTGCCCGATCCCGAACCGCTTTGGATTGTTTTTGCCATTTCAAATTGTATTCGCCTTCCGCTGCGATTGCGGCCAATATCGCCAGGGTGGCTGCATCTACACGAATGGTACGATAATTCTTGTTGTAGGATTCCAACTGTGCCATTGCACCGGACAATCGACCTTGCAATCTTCTTACTTCTTCCTCGAGCACATCCAAGGGCAGGTATATCCGCTCAACGGATGTCCGAACGGTCTCTTCAGAAGCTTTCTCTTTTTCTCCTCCTTCCGGATCAATCGAATCTGAATTGTTGGAAGATGGTGCGGGCGAGGTTGTGACCTGGGTTGCTAAGCTGGCTGGATTGTCGAAGAAAACAACATCCAAAGGAAAGTCATCCCAGACGGCTTTCGGACGGAATACTTCGTATGACGCTCGCTTTTTTGATTCTGTAATCCGCCCAACCTTTTCTGAATTCGGTTGTTCGATCTGATTATTACCTTCGACCGGTAACGCCTCAACGGAAACCACTGACTCCTTCTTTTCCACCTTGTCGCAACCCAAAACTAAAACCAGAAACAACATACCGGTCCACCGAACCGCTTCCCTGACTCGCCCCCTTGGTAGCAGACTGTATCTGTGGTCTTCTCCACTCATTGTTTGAAGCCCGATCCATAGCTGGTGACAGGTTTTCAGAATCATCGGGGTTAAGAAGCCCTTCGTCAGCAACGCTTCTGCCAAACCTATGCCGCTACCCTGAGATGCAATCACGTAGCCGAAAACATTCGTTTCTTGCGTAGTTAATAGGTCGCACGGCCACCGGATATATCATAACACTGGCCTGTTGTAAAACTTGCTTCACGCGAGAGAAGGAAATGTACTAGAGAAGCAATTTCTTCTATCTTACCTGTCCGACCGACTGGAATTTTGGAAACCATATACTGGACGGTTTCCTCTGCGATGCCATCGAGAATCGGTGTTTGAACCACAGCTGGTGAAATCGCATTGACTGTAATGTCACCTTTGCCCGCCACCTCCTTAGCCAGCGATTTGGTTAAGGCAATTAATCCTGCCTTCGATGCACTGTATGGCATTAACGTGGGATTTCCTTCCTTGCCAGCAATTGAGGCAACATTTACGACTCTGCCATAGCCTCGCTCCAGCATCGCTGGAACCACAGCTTTACACATCAGAAAAGGGCCTACCAGATTCACCGCCAGAACCTGGTGCATTTCGTCCACCGTTAACTCCCAACTACGCGCCGTTGGACCTGTGATGCCCGCGTTGTTAACCAACAAGTCAATGGGACCCAGTTCTTGTTCAACTTGACTGGTAATCCGTTCCACATCTTCCGGTGCTGTTACATCTCCAGAAGTTGCCAAGCCATTAAATTCCTTGACGGCTTCATCGGCCAAGGAAGCGTTGACGTCGAAAATCGAAACGCGGGCCCCTGCATGGTTCAAACGCCGGGCAATACCCAGTCCAATACCTTGAGCCGCTCCGGTAACAAGTGCTACTTTATCCTTCAGACAAAAAAACGTTTCCTGATTGTCAGCCAGCATACAATTATCCTCAACTTCTAGAAGATTGACACCGTTAGAAGTGTATCGCAACTTGTCTCTGCAGCGTAGATACTTTTCAAGTATTGATACTCAAAATACCTTTCATCACGGGAAGGGGATTAACCCCCTGTAAATATTCCCAAACCGATTGATATTCCATTATTAGGTAATTATAAAAACAGCGAAACGAACAGGGTCCATGCAACGGTTCATGACTTTCACATCGGCCAGGAAAGCCATTCCGCCGTTTTCCGATTTGTCGGTTAAATCTGAATGATCCATTTTCAGATCATCAAAGAAACCTGAAACTCTACTCTGGTACAACGGAAATACCGTGTCTTCGATTGGATAATCCAGCATCCGGTTCCACCACGTTTCCAACCAATGGAATTCTTATTTTTGCCAGGTAAATGCTTGCTCTGCCTTCGTGGGAGGAATAATAACTCATCCACAACAGTTCTTTGTGCCATACCAATCCCGGGTAACTGCAGTCACCACCACTTGGCAAAGTGATTACCGGTTGGTAGGTGTTACGTGTCATGTGGGCAAGCACCTGTGTAGGGTGTTCCCCGTATCGACGCCCCGCAGCCCAGAGCGTACCATCAGGAAGCTGAATGAAATTTGGACCCCCGATCTGAATTCCAGAATCTTCCCATTGCCAGTCTATGTAGGGCGGTTGGCTGCTGCCAATCCATGCAGTCTTATTTCTGCGCAAAAGTACGATCATCTCATCTTTAATAAAACGAATCGTCGCTTCGTTAGGCCAGGCGGGAATAGCTCGAAACTCCGTTATCCAATCCCATTTTCGACCGTCGGTGGTGCGATAGAGCATGACTCGCCGGGGATCGCGTCCATTTCCCATCTTTGAGATACTATATCCGTAACCCTTGTGCCAGGTCACGCGCCATAACCAGTGATCTTCCGCTAGCAACTTTTCGGGATGGGTCCAGATTAGGCCACTGTCTGAAAACGACACATACGGCGTGCGACTTCGATAAATGTTATTGGCATCATAAAAACTGCCTCCCATGATCAGCATCAGTCTGCCGTTCGGCATAATGGAAAGTTTCGGATCACGTAAATCGATCTTGTCCCGTGTGATCAGTGAGGCCGATTCCCATTTCTTTGCATCCTTAGAAACCAGTACCCGTACCTTACCAATATCTCCAGCATGCCCCTTACCTTCACGAAAGACACACCACCAGATATTGCGAAACCGGATCAGATCTGTAAAGGCGTTGTGGGGAGCGTGATCCCAAATTCTTTTAACCGAAACTATCTCTGGACCTGAGGGTAGATCTGAAAAACACGGGTCTAATGTAAAAGCTGACAAAAACACAGCTAGGAATAGGCGTTTCATAGCAACTTCCCCATAATGGCACAGTTAGCCGACCAATCCAGAGAAATGAAAATGCGTAATCAGCATAACAGCATACAGAGATGGAAACCAGCGTCACACAAAGGGTTTAACACCGTGTGCGTATTGAACCGAATAAACAAGCTGGTTAGGATTTTGACGGTTAGGAGTAGTCCCTTACAAAGCCGATTTGAGTCATCGAACATTACCTGAAAAAGATCTCTTCTCAGTCCCACTATTGACACTCATAACGCCCGACAGCGAGAATGAATTAGCCGGAAGAAACGTTTTGCTGAAACTCTTTGTATTCGGATTCTGCCTGTGAACTACCTTCGACCCCACACCTATCTGTTGCTGCTGTCTCTGACATTTCATATCGGTTGTGATTACGCTCAGTATAACGCACGCCTTGACCGTGCAACCAAAGTACTCGAGTACGACGAGCGAAAACGTCAGGCATTGGGAGAACTATGGACGGACGAAGATCTCATCGACGATGAAGGGACATTGGTACGTGCAGGAAGCCAGGTTCGTTATCAGATACCCAAACCGCTGGACACACGGTTAACCGATCAATGGGGGATCCTCCCCTCGTATTTACCCGCTGAAGCCATTCGCGCGGTTTACGGTAGTCAACCGATAGGAGAATCAGAAACAAGGGAGATCCTCTGTTTCATCGCCGTAACCAAGAGTTCTTCGCAGGATGATCCAATTACCCAAAAGATGACAGAGGACAACACGGAAACCGAAACCCATTCGCTCCACCAACAAGCCAGAGAACTCTGGCAGGAACACTTTCCAGAAACAGAAGCGCTTGAACTGACCCGACCTCAGGACCTTGATTTTGGACCTCAGCGAAAATTTGAAGTTCTGGTGCGAGAGGCCTCGTTACCGGATGGGTCTACAGGAATGGAAGATCCCATGATTCGGTGCTATCTTTATCCAGCTGCCGATGGACCATCTGAAAGCAATCAAATTGCGGTCTATTTCGAAATACGGGATTCCATTGACCCCGAAACGGTGATCGAAACCGTACTGGATAACATTGAATTCAGTCTTGAAACTATCGCCGAAGGTCCTATCCTCACCACCCCATCCGAAGGCGGAGTGCAGACCTTTTGACAGCAAAGACCTACCGGTGTCTGAAAGTTACTTAGGCAAGTCCCGTTACTCCCAGAATTTCTCTCCATAGAGGTTGGCACCGGGAGATGTTTCCACTTCGATGTCACCATTGACTGATATTTGACAAGACAGACGCAACTGCTCCTCATCCGCAGGATACATCATCTTGATCATCGGGGAACTCAGACGTATTTTTTCGTACCAAGACATCGGGGTGACATTTTCCATACCCTTGGTAACACGAACGCGGCAACTCGCGCACAACCCGAATCCCTGACAATTGAGAAGTTTATGTACACCCTCATAAACAGAAACCCCTTGTTCCCGTGCTGCTTCGCGAAGGTTCTTTCCTTCGGGAACCTCCATTTCCTTTTTTTCTTTAATAAAACGGATCTTCGGCATAATTTCAATTACTCACTACCCGGAACGCTTTGGACGGAGTCACGCAACTTGCTTGAAGTATACCCCGATTTTGAAACACCCACAATGTTCGGCTGGTGTTTCACTCTTTGTGATTATCCATATTCTTGATTACAAAACCGTAAAGAAAGGAATCCTTCTATGAAGATTGAGGTCGATTCACGGGCGCTCTCCGAAATGAGCGGGGACTGGCTTGTCATAGGACTGGATGAACGAACCATACTCGGAGAACCAGTCACATTGCTAGATCGTGAACTTCAGGGACTGTTACAGAGGTTAATTGATAACCAGGACTTTACAGGCAAAACCGGTGAACTGGTCACAATTCCCGGAATTACGGGACTGGACATTTCTAGAATTGCACTGCTCGGGTTAGGTGATCCCGAAAAAATCAGCCCTCAGAACCTGCTGCGATGCCTCGTGCATTCCCTACGGAAGATTACAGACAAAGCTGTGCAACGCCTGGTTTTTCACCCTTGGGACATGGTGGCCAATAGCTCACTTAATCCGCGTCGTGCAGCACAGATCATAAGTCAGGGAGCCGTTATGAGCGGCATCGGACAAGGGCTCTACCAAACAACTCAAAAACGTTTTGAAATCGGTGAACTCGTACTGACAATTTCACCAGATTCTGACAGTCAGGATCTCAAAAAAGCTTTGCTGGAAGGTGAAATTATCGGTCGAGGAATCAATATCGCCCGTACTCTCATTAATGAGCCCGCTTCCCGTATTTTTCCCGAAAGTTTTGCTGAAATTGCTACTTCTATCGCACAGGAACACAACCTGCACTGTCATGTTCTCGATGAATCTGAACTGCGCAAGGAGAAAATGGAGGCCGTGCTAGCTGTAGGATGCAGTTCTGATCAACCACCCCGTATGGTGCTCCTGGAACATAATCCTAACCGTGACCAGAGTCCACCTCTGGTTCTTGTCGGAAAAGGAGTCACTTTTGATAGTGGTGGTTTGTCCTTAAAAACAGCCGAAGGTATGCAAACCATGAAGTGCGATATGTCAGGTGCCGCAACGGTACTCGGAGCTATGCAGGCGATTGCCGAATTGAATCTGCCGGTTCGTGTAATTGGTCTCATGGGACTGGCAGAGAATATGCCCAGTTCTAAAGCTATGAAAGTAGGTGATGTAATCCGTGCCCGTAACGGTGTTACCATTGAGGTACTCAATACCGACGCCGAAGGACGGCTGATACTGGCGGATGCACTCAGTTACGCTGTTGATCTGGGCGCTTCTCATATTGTTGATCTAGCGACGCTTACTGGCGCTTGTGTCGTCGCTCTTGGAAACGACGTTACGGGAGTTATGTCAAACAACCAGTCCTGGGCGGATCAGGTGATTCGCGCAGCTGGAGAATCTGGTGAACCGGTCTGGCAGCTTCCACTTTTTGAGGAATATTATGAATTGATACGCAGTCAGGTAGCCGATATCAAGAATATAGGTGGCCGTGCAGGAGGCGCCATCACTGCAGGCAAGTTTCTGGAACAGTTTGTCGGAACGACCCCTTGGGTGCATCTCGACATAGCCGGACCCGCATTTGCTGAAAATAGTACTGTCTGGGGAGAAAGCGGAGCAACCGGATGCATGGTGGCAACTCTTGTTTCCCTTTCGTCTCATTTTACCCATATTAACAAGGAAGTTGCTCCCAGCATGGAATAAACTTGACACAAAAACCAGCTACTTTACGATAGCACATTGGTCAATTACGTTGCGGAGATAATCCATCCAAGGAACCCTCCTTGACGATTGCGAGGGTTATCTCAGTTAAGGTTAACCAGGTGAAGTAAACTCCCATCTGTATTGGTGTTTCGACGAGGTAGAGAAATGTCCACAGCAAGTCAATTTGTTGAAGTCGCCCAAAAAGGCGATGTGACCATCGTACGATTTTTAGAGAGTAAGATTCTAGACGAATCGAACATTGCTCAGATCGGTGATCGACTCTTTCGCCTGGTCGATAACGATGGATGCCGCAAGCTGGTACTTAACTTCGATAAAGTGGAATATCTTTCCAGTGCAGCTCTAGGTAAGTTGATCACCCTTGATAAAAAGGTCAAAGCGCAAGCCGGCCGCATGAAATTATGCCATATTAAAGAAGGCATTTATGAGGTCTTTAAAATCACTCGATTGAACAAGGTGTTTGACATTCAGGATGACGAACAAGGTTCTGTTGATGGATTCTAGGTCCTTCTGAAATCGCCACATCTTTTGGCTTAATTTTTCTATCTACCTGACCGTGGGTCTAACCTAGTTGACTGTTGGTTCTGCATGGTATAATGACACTATTAGGAGATGGTGTTGATCCTCCCACGGGAAGCTGTTGCCGCGTGATGTATCCCAAAATGCCAGCAGAAAATTTGTATTAGCCTTTTTCCAAAGTGAATCGTTCTATGTCAGAATTGAGTAAGGAAGCTGTAATCCCTAGCGACACCTCCGAAGGACAGCGTGTTCAACAGGAAATTCTCGATTCGCTGGAATCTGCTAATTCAGACCAAAGCGTTGTTTTCGGGATTCATTTGGCACTCGAGGAAGCTCTTGTCAACGCCATTAAACACGGAAACCGGTTGGATCGATCCAAAACAGTTCGTGTTGAGTGGCACATCAACAATGATGAATTTCGAGTTGAGATTGAAGATCAGGGAGATGGTTTTCAAATGGAAGAGGTACCCGATCCAACGGCTGAAGAAAACCTCGACCGCCCATGCGGACGTGGACTTATGTTAATGCGTTCTTTTATGACCTCGGTCGACTACAACGAAAAGGGAAATCGGGTAATCATGACCAAGGAATTTGCCGCTGCTGAGGCAGAGTAAGACCGCCCGGTTGAATCACGTCAGTCCATCGTGTGCAAGAGAAGTTCGTTTCCGATGACGACGCTGGCTAAGCGAATCGGTGACAAACGGGGATGTCGGCAGGGCCCCTTTGTAAAGTCCACAACACTAACTAAGTGATTCAATCCGTATGGTGTGCCGCCCCGAAATCGCACGATTGGCCGACAACCCTGTCGCCGGCCAATGCTTTTTGGTATAGAGACACTCTCTTTACCATAAAATTCTACTTCCCTGACCATTGATCCGCTGTTCTGGAGTGATGTATTCCATGGCACGTATTTTAGTAACTGGTGCAACAGGACTTGTAGGGCGTCATGTTGTTCAACGGGGGCTCAGTCTCGGACACGATATTCGCGCACTCGTACGCACAACAAGTGATCTTTCTGCCGTCGATGTTGACCAGCTGGAGATTGTTCAAGGAGACCTTACCGACCGCTCCTCATTGCAGTCGAGTTTGGATAATGTCAACTGGGTCGTACATTGTGCTGCCAAGGTAGGAGACTGGGGTCCACTTGAAGCATATCGCACGATCAATGTCGATGCGTTACAAACCCTTCTTCACATTGCTCATTCGAGCAATATACAACGATTCGTACACATCAGTTCACTTGGTGTTTACGAAATGCGCGACCACCACGGGACAGATGAGACCGTAGCGCCTAACGTCTCAGGCATGGATGCCTACACGCAAACCAAAGGCGAAGGGGAACAGCTTGTTATGGAACAGTCTCGCAAAACGGGACTTCCCATTGTTGTTCTGCGTCCGGGATTCATCTATGGTCCAGGAGATCGAACGGTTCTTCCGCGTGTGCTTGAAAAGCTCCAAACCAAACAGCTTACCCTCTTTGGTTCCGGTGAACAGCTCATGAATAACACCTATGTGGGTAATCTTGTTGATGCTATATTTCTGTCTCTTGAACATCCGAATGCAATCGGAGAGGTATTCAACGTAACGGACAACACACTGGTATCAAAACGAGTTTTTTTCAACACGATCGCTGATATGGCCGGCCTTCCAAGAGTAACCAAGCATCTACCTTTACCTGTCGCTCGAATATTAGCTGGTTTAATGGAGTCGTTATTTAAGCTCTTAAAGAAAGAAGAAGCGCCCATTCTTTCGAAGGCACGATTTAAATTTCTCGGACTCAATCTGGCGTTTTCCATAGAAAAAATTAGAAACACTTTAGGCTATCAGCCTTCCTGGAGTTTCGAAGAAGGGATGCGACAATCCATCGACTCTTTTCAGAATTATGGCAATGATACCTCTGCCTCCCAAAAGGACGGTACAACAGCACATAGTGCTTAGCAGGCCATGACGGCGTTAGAGACCGCTCTCTAAGTTAAGGGTCCGACAGAATCTCACATGGTTCACTTCGCTGCCAATCGATAAACCTTGAAAAAACCTCCCTCGACAACCCTCTGCTCAACGGTTGCACATCAAAATCCTTTTAACACACGGGCGTTGAAAACTGGCCCTTCAGTACAAACACGACGATAATCCCAGCCACCCTGTTCATCCAAGACGGCTGTCACACAACTGAAACAGGCACCGAAACCGCAGGCCATAGGAGTCTCGAGTGAAAGTAAGCACGTAATCTGATGTTCCCGCGTTATACCCGCCAAGGCAGCCATCATAGGTTCCGGACCACATCCGATTACGAGATCCGGAGTATTCTTTTTCTGACTAATGATCTTCTCTGCAAGATTAGTGACACGTCCCTGATAACCCTCACTTCCATCCTCTGTTGCCAGTTGAATATTAACGCCAATCGATTCAAAGTCGTTGAGCCCTGCAAATTGTTCTTTATTTCGCACACCATAACACAAGGTGCATGTTTCCGTCGGGATGCTCTCACGAATCGGATTTCCGTATTTTCCAATACCCAGATACTCTTTTGCCAATGCGAGAAAAGGAGTCTGTCCAATTCCACCTGCAACCATCATCAGGTGACTTGTTTTCCGAACTGGAAATCCATTACCCAAGGGCCCCCAAACATCAACAAACTGATCCTTCTGCAATGAAGCCATCAAGGAGGTCATTTTTCCAATAACCTGGTAAACGAGGTCGACAGCAATCGGATCGTCGTTCTCATCGTAAACCACGTCATAAAGGGCAAATGCTCGACCCAGCAATGGGTCTGTCTGATGACCCGCACGCACCATGACAAACTGCCCAGGAACAATCGTCCTCGCCAGCTCACAGCCTGACAAACGAATCTGATAGATTTGGTCAGCGATTTGAAAATTGTCCAGAACACATGATCGAAATTGCTGCATTGCCAAAACACCTCTCGTGCCATGCTAATGATAGCCCCTGCCCTATCATGGTTTCACAACCGGTCCGTCGGAGCACCCTACGATTGCTTCCGATACGCAATCCGATGAATTCTTTTTATTTCCTCCTGTGTCAATTTCCGAGATTTTCCACTGGCAAGACCGGAAAGTTTCAGACCTGCAAAAGCGGTCCGTCGCAGATTCACAACCTGGTAATCGACACTGGCAAACATACGTCTGATTTCTCGATTCTTCCCTTCTGTCAAAACAATTTCCAACTCCGTAATGGAACCTCGAAAACGTTTAATCCGCATCCGATGAGGATGCATTTTTCCATCACTTAACCAGACTCCTTTTCGGAGCTTATTGAGCATGGGTATTTCTATTCTGCCCCGTATCTGAACAAGATAGCTTTTCTCAACCATGAATCTGGGATGAGTAAGTCGATGCGCAATAGCTCCATCATTCGTCAGAAGCATCAGTCCTTCACTGGTCTTATCCAGCCTGCCGATGGTATAAATTCTCTGTGGAACACGCGACAACAGGTCTATCACACGACGCCCTCTGTCCTCAACGCCATTAGTGCAAACGTACCCTTTCGGCTTGTTGAGCAGATAATAGACCTTTCGTTCGGACCGAATTTTTTGTCCATCAACACATATTGACTGACGATCCGGATCCACCCGGACTGCAAGATTCTGTACACACTCTCCATCAACCGTAACTCGTCCCTGTAAGATCAATTCTTCCACACGCCGCCGTGAATCGATCCCGGAGTCAGCGAGGAATTTATTGAGTCTCGGTAAAGCGGGTTGCTGAACACTCATGACAATCGATTACTGTAAGGGAGAATACGGTGTTGGCGTCAATAATTTGTTTTCCACCTGCGCCACTAATGGACCTTGTTTTTCACTCTCAGCACGTGCTTTTTGCCATTCGGGATCACTCTGAAAGGAAGCCCATTTTTCCATACGATCGTTGGCATCATCGTATGCCAGAAGGTACACGAGTTCAAAATTCTGTTTTCCGACAACCGTCTGCCAAAACCCGACGACCTCGATTCCGTGTTTTGCAAATAAGGCCATGGTGTGATTGGCAAAACGATCATTAATGTCTTTCAGGCGTCCTGGCATGATTGTGTAAATGCGTTCTTCATAAATCATTTTTCCCCTCCATATATCTTGGGAGATTCCCGTCTTGCTACTGGATTTCCAGGCTATCACTCCGACATGGTTCATACCGCCCGTTTTACGGAACCCTGTCTTGCAGGCCAGGCGTCAAGAATCTATGCTCACATTTCAGAAGCCTTTCACGAGAGACTCCCCATTCCAAGAGAACGGCCAGGAACCACACGATGTCAGTAAACTCTCGATCACGCGCTCTGGTGCGAGCCATAATAACAACCATCCTCTGTATTGGTTACCTTTGTTCTCCATACCAGAATAGCTTTGCTGAATCACGCATTGCCGAAAACATGACATCCAGCTTCTGGCCTCAATGGAGAGGCCCACAGCGCACCGGGATTTCAACAGAAACCGGGTTGCTGCAACAGTGGCCCGAATCCGGTCCTCCATTACACTGGCAGATACCGGGAATTGGTGAAGGTTATTCGTCCGTTTCGATTGCAGACGGTCGTATCTTTACCATGGGAAACATCGGCTCTGATGAATATGTTTTTGCAATCGATCTCGTCACTGGCCAAATGCTTTGGCGTGCTCGAAACGGAAACGGATATACCAATGGCGCAGGAGACGGTCCCCGTAGTACACCCACGATCGACAAGGAGCGTGTTTACGTATTAGGAGCCAGAGGTGATCTTTCCTGTCTGCGTGTTCAGGATGGTTCGATGATTTGGACACGTAACATACTTAACGATTTCCAAGGAAGAAACATCTCCTGGGGAATCAGCGAATCCGTGTTAATTGACCATCATCGTCTTATTGTGACACCTGGCGGGAAGAATGCATCCATCGTAGCTGTGGATAAACAGACGGGTGAAACTCTGTGGCAAACAGCTGCTTTGAGTGACCGCCCTGGCTATGCCTCTCCGATTTCAGTTCAAGTCGATTCCGTCAGACAGTATGTCACATTCACCAGCCAGGGACTTGTTGGTGTAGCTGCCCAAGATGGTCGTTTCCTCTGGAGATACGATCGAGCTGCAAATGGAACAGCCAATGTTTCGACACCGATTTTTCATAACGGAAACGTATTTTCTTCTTCCGGATACGGAACAGGTTGTGGACTCGTAAATCTTTCGGTTTCCGGAACCCGTATCAAAGCGGAAGAAATATATTTCAACCGCAACATGCAAAATCATCATGGTGACGTCATCCTTTTCGAAGGGCACATCTACGGATTTTCCGGTTCCGTTTTGACTTGCCTGGAATTTCAAACCGGTTCGATTGCATGGCAACATCGCAGCGTAGGGAAAGGATCCCTTGTTTATGCCGATAGTCGCCTCTATTGCTTGAGTGAAAACGGAGTGATAGGCCTGGTGAATGCCACTCCGGATGGCTATCGAGAAACAGGACGTTTCAGACTTCCCGAACGCAGTACATGGAATACGTGGGCGCATCCGGTTGTTGCTGGAGGTAAACTCTACATACGAGATAAGGACACGCTCTGGTGTTATGATGTCACCGACCATCCCTAAGTCGATTCCAATAATATCGAATCCTTCCAACCCTCACGCTGTTGATCGACAGCATTGACATTTATCAACTCCGCGCCCTATGATGCGCAAACGGCGTTCGGAGAGGTGGCTGAGTGGTCGAAAGCACCGGTTTGCTAAACCGGCGAAGGGGGATAACCCCTTCCGCGGGTTCAAATCCCGCCCTCTCCGCTTTGCGTATGGCACTTTGATGGAATCGAACAAGCGGCAAAACCATCACTCGGGGTCAAGAATGAATCAGGCGCCGGCACCAGCATATAAAGCGGAATCGGAGCACCATAACCCTCAGGCTCCATTGCAGCCTACACGACTGCTTTCTTTTGTCATTTCATAGATTCAGTGATGAAATTATTCTCCTTCATCTACCTGTAATCCCATGGATTGATGCTGCTGGCGAACCCGTTGTGTTATCTGTTCCTGTGCCGAGGAAACTGTGCGGCAACTTTCGCCACGAAATACAATGGCAAAAGCACGGCGGTGTCGATCCGTTGAACGATTCGGTTCTGCCCGATGGATCATATTTCCATGGTGGGCCACGAGATCTCCGGCCTGCAGTGATACGACCTGTTCTCGATTTCGATCCTCATCACAGTAGTCTGAAATTCCTTGTGAAAAACCGAGTACTTTCGTGACTGTGTGGTCCCGTATTCCTTCCAAGTGAGAACCTAGAACATAACGCAAACAGCCGTTTTGTTCATCGACTGCATCCAGTGCAACCCAGAACGTTGTCACATTGGCAGGATGAAGACAAAAATAAAAATTATCCTGGTGAGGTGGTGTGGGATGGTCTACCCCTGGCGGCTTGTTAAACCATTCCGGCGGCAATCCCTCCGCCGGTTCACCTATCAGCGCTTCGGCAAGCGATTTCCACTTGGGATGTGCACGATAGGCATTTAATTCCTCGTCCTGAATGTGCTGCATTTGCTTGAGTGTTTCAGGACGTTGCTTATCCTGAAAAAATGCATCGGAATCGGGTAATTCAGGTACTACAACTTGGATATAGCGACCGAGTTGTGCCCTCAGTATTTGCAGTTCTTCGGTAGACAAGAATCCGGGCACTACCACGATTCCATCACGTCGGTAGGAATCAATATTTTTCTGGTGGTTCAAACGGTTCTTTCCTTCCCTTTGACTGGATCGGTGAACAATCTTTGTGATAAGAGGATTAACGGTTTAAAACCGGTTAACAAACACCACCGATTCCATGGACCGCCCTGCCGTTCATGCCAGTATTTCGCGTATGGGTTTTCCATGGTCGATATCAAGACGTTTCCGGCCAGGAACTTCCAGTTTTCGATTATCCAACCCCAATAAGTGCAATACCGTCGCATGAAGATCGGTTACATAATGACCATCACCCAGTGCATGGTATCCAAGCTCATCTGTCGCCCCATGGATATAGCCCCGTTTTAACCCGGCCCCAGCCATCCAGATCGTGAACCCATTGGGATGATGATCTCTTCCTGTAGCTCCTCCTCCACGCTCTTCCAGCCCCGGCGTCCGACCGAACTCCGTACAAAAAACCACTACCGTTTCTTCCAGTAAACCTCTTCTTTTAAGATCGGATAACAACCCTGAAATGGGTTTGTCTACTGTTTGACACAAACGTGTATGGTTTTTTTTCAGATCGCGGTGAGAATCCCAAGTCCCATAAGCTGAAGGAAAAACCTGTACAAATCGAACACCCCTTTCAACAAGACGTCTAGCGACCAGAAATCGCTGCCCAGCGGTCCGCGTTCCCTCTTCGTCTATCCCGTATAGAGATCGTGTTTCGGCCGTTTCCCCGTTAAGCTGCACCGCCTCAGGAACAGACGACTGCATGCGAAAAGCCAATTCGTAGGACTTGATCCGAGCGTTTAATGCCTGATCTCTCGGATTTTCTCTGGCTGTTATTTGATTCAAAGCTGCAATGAGTTCGAACTCCCGTCTTTGTTCGCGCGCTGTCTGGGAGCCATTACGAGTTCCAAAAGATAAAGGATTGGCAGGGTCGTTTTTCAGCGGTACACCTGAGTGGGCAGGACCGAGATAGTCAGCGGCAATACTCTCACGCGTGTCACTACGCGTCGGACCACCAAGAACAATGAATTTAGGCAGATTTTCATTGATAGCACCCAGTCCGTAATGGGCCCACGAACCTATACTCGGCTGGACCTCATCCAGACGATGACGACCTGTATGAATCTGGTTTTCTGCCGCATGATCATTGTCCGTCGTCCACATGTTACGTATGAAGCATACATCATCGACACATTTGGAAAAATGAGGCCACCAGTCCGTAATCCCAATTCCGCATTCTCCGTATTGTCTGAATCCTACCTGCATAGGATAGATCTTAGGATAAACATCCCGCACATTGACCTCTTCTGAAGGCACGCTACGAAATCTTTTCTTGTGGAGAGGAGACTCCAGAGGATTGGGAAAAGGGGTTTCTGCATAGGTCTTGCCGGCATATTTGTTCAGGGCAGGTTTGGGATCAAAAGTCTCGAGATGACTGTAACCTCCGGACAGAAAAACCCAGATGACCGATCGAGCGCGTGGTGAATGATGTGGAAATTTGTCTTGCTCTTGATTGGCACCTTTCACAATGCCATCGCCCGCCAGCAATGCTCCCATCGCCACACTGCCGAAGCTCATTCCAGTACTCGCCATAAACTCACGACGATTGTTTAATTGTGACATTCCATTACCCTCACTGACGCTTTCGCGTATTGCACACGTATCTAACGAATCGTTACAAAATCATTATGATTAAACAAAACACGAATCAGTCCCTGACGAGCTTTTTGGGCATTCTCGGTCTGCTTCATGAACTCCAAGCAAGCCGTCTTTTCCTGTTCATGAGGCGGACGAGACAAAATCGTACGAAACGCCAAGTGGACAAACGCTGCGCCACTTAACGCGGGCTGATTCAAAAGTATGCGTTCTTCCAGTTTCATAGTCACTTGATGTACAAAATCGCTGTTGATCAAAGCCAATGCCTGCTGAGGAACAATGGTCATGCTTCGACGATAGCATTCAGCTGGATTTGGGGCATCGAACAATTCTCCAATGGCGTTTGTTCCCCCTGCTTCGGGAAACAATTCATAATAAAGAGTGCGCCGCGTTCCCGTCATCGCATGGGTATTTGAAATCGATGTTCCACCCAATGACTGGTCCAGCGTTCCCGATACGTAGAGTATGCTGTCCCGTACTAATTCTGCTTCCATGCGCCCTACGTTCGTTTTCCATAAAAATTGATTATCTTTGTCCAAAGCGGCACTTTCCGTCTTATTGTCACTGCTCATTGCGTAAGTATCACTGGTTACCATTAGTTTATGAAGATGTTTCATGCTCCATCCAGAATCGATCAATTCCACCGAAAGCCAATCCAGTAACTCCGGATTCAGTGGTTTCTTACCGTTTCTGCCAAAGTCGAAAACACTGGTTACCAGCGGTACACCAAAGTGTCGCATCCAAATATGATTCACGGCCACACGCGCCGTAAGGGGATTGCGCCGGTCGGTTATCCATAAGGCCAGTGCCGCACGACGTCCGGTACTGGACCGGGATGTTACCACGCTAAGGGGGCGATAATCCTCTGGCATTTTATCGCGGAGAGCTGTGACGGCATCTCGTCTCTTTATTGCCTCGCGAACTTTTTCCGTTGAACTCTGAATTTTCTTCTTTTGCTGATCCTCATCGTCGATTGTGTTTGCTTTAGCGACGTCAGCCCTGGCTTTTATCAAGTCCGCTTCTGCGAGTTGGAAATCCGATGCTAACTGAGAATGTACAGCCTGACGAATACGTTTGATTTTCTCTTCTTCAGGCATTCCCGAATAACGCCCTCGATCCGCCAGAATAATATCCTCTATCGACTTAAGGCGGGACTGACGTGCATCTAGAGCAATCTGATTTGCTTGCAGGCTGAGAACCATGGACTTGAGCGATCTTCTCACACCCGCCATCTGATCCATCAAAGCAAAAAGCTTCGGATTACCTGCTGCACGAGAGGTGAACGCCTGTGCTGGCTTTTCGGATTGGGTATGGAGTTCCCAGTGGTCAATCCCGACAATATCCTGTCCATTACCATACCTTGGAGATTCGAAATCAAAATGAATCAGGACATCCGAGTCAGCGGCAATTTGGAGATCGTCAAACAAAACTCGGGTACCTGATCGGCAATCGAGTACCAGTGGTTGATCCGGATTACCGATAGGACTCCAACCATTCAAGGCAACCTGCCCACTACCAAGTATTCTTTGACATTCCCCTTCTTCATTGAGTAACTCGACTGAAAGATCACAAAGATCCCTTTGAGGATAAATGGTAAGCGTTACCTTAAACCTGACTTCCCCTCTACTAAAGTCGTACTTTCCGACCTCAAACCGGGTATAGCCACCAGGACCGTAAGAAAAAATTCCTCCCTTTTCGAATGCAACATACCCGGCCGTCAGGAATTTCTGATTCGACTTCACGAACTGAACGTTTACATGATTGTCCTTGAGAATCCTCAACTGATAACCAATTTGCGTTCCCTCAGAAATTGCTTTTAAGTCGGGGAGATGATTTTGGTAGATTCGCCGACCTTCGGTTGCGTCTATAAACAGCGATTGAGCACCCTCCAAAGAACCGGGTTGACCTTCCGCCAAGACGTCCGCTTCGGACTCTGCAAACTCTTTTTGCAGCAACTTCAATTGTTCACGTAGTGAAGTTATCGGTTCTCGAGCAGACATGTTAGCTGCATCCAGTACCTGCTGAGCCTCATTTATATCTACCCTCGCCATATCCTTTTGTGTTTGTTGAATCGATTCCCTGAATCCTGAATACCAACCCATCGTTGGTAACTCAACCGGCGATACTTCCGGAAAGAATGACGACAGAAAAGAAGGCACTCCTGGTGGAATGGAACCCCGTTGCTTGTCACGATTGCGCTCATCCCCTCCGGTGTAAAACCAGGTGGTTGCATCGGGCTTTTCATCATAAATACGAGCTATTCCCTCCTTGACAGCTCTCCGGGAACCACCATAAGCATAAGGCTCAAATTCTGGTGGCTGTTTTTCACCTGCTACCTGGTCTTGCCGAATTCCAATGGGCTCGAAAAAGGCACGCATCCGAAAGTAATCCATATGCTCAATAGGATCATATTTGTGGTCATGGCAGTGGGCACAGTTAAAGGTCAATCCAAGAAAAGCTTTTCCCGTGTACTCCACATTGTCCCGCATCCATTCGTTGGCATTCAGAGAGTAGAAGTTTCGAATCAGATAACCGGTTGCCGGCCACGTCGAATCGTCTTCAGGAAACAGTTCGTCCGCAGCTAGCATTTCCTGAACCATGCGATCATAGCCTTTATCATGATTGAGTGAGTCCACAATCCAGTCACGCCACCTCCATATTTGTGACGCACTATTGCGCACATCGTCCTGTTCCCGTCGTCCATACCAGTCAGAATAACGCCAAATGTCCATCCAGTGCCGGCCCCAGCGTTCACCATATTGGTACTGAGATAACAGTTGGTCTACTATCTTCTCGTAGGATTCCTTAGTGGGGTTGTCCAGGAACTCCTGTTGTTGCTGAACCGTCGGTGGCAATCCAATTAGATCGAGGTACACACGTCGTAACAGGATCGATGGATCGGCTGGAGGGTTCGGCTTCAGTCCTCTCTGGACATGGCCTCTGGCAATCAAAATATCAATGGGGTTTCTTAAATAATTCCCCTTCGATTCTGCTTTTGAAAACTCCACACGACGCGGCGATTGAAATGCCCAGTGTCGCTCAGGACCATCCTGCATCGCTTCTTTTTCCGGACCCTGTGCACCCTGGTTAATCCAACCGGTTAATATCTGTATTTCCTTGCTGGACAACGCTTCTTCGGCAAAAGGCATGCGCGGCAGAACATGTCCCCTCACCCGCTTCATAATCAAACTCATTGCTGCATTACCCGGAATCAAAGCTGGTCCTGATTGACCACCTTTCTTCGCTAAAACAGCGGTATCCAGACGCAGTGCGTGGCGTTGTCGCAGCGCACCATGACAGCTGACACACTTATGCATCAGAATCGGTTTGACATCGCGCAGGTAGTCAACCGTTCCCGATTCGGAATTGACCAACAATTGAATCGTGTTCAGCATCACCACTGCGAACATAACTTCATCCCAAAAATGGTTAAAACCGCTTTGTGCTGGGTAGCAACCAGATTCTTCCGACAATACACCTTGTTATCATCCCAAATTAAGGACTGCTTGCAAAGCAAGACCTTCGGATCACTCTAGGTAAATATTGTTAATCCGTCAGGAAACACGGACTTATTTGCCCGCAAAAATCATCTGTCCAGACGATTTCATCTATCACCTACTCTTCATCCATCAGTCAGTCATGTTTACCCTGGTCCTTCTCAGATGCGCAACGCGTTAATCCGACTACCGGTCCTCTCTTATTAGGCTGAATCACCGCACGCTGGTCAAACCCGGACCGATTGCAATAAATCTCTATTTCCACCATACGGTGTTGCCAAAACACCTCCAGATGTTGCCTGGTTACGACATAACGAGTTCCACGACGACACTCCAAACTATGGCTTCCTTGCCCAGATCGGAAATTGATAACATCAAGAAACCTTTCAGAATAATCATAACTGATTGATATATCGTACTTTATGTATTTTATATCGTTTTTCTATACTGCGTTTGAAACAAATTTATGATGCTGTCATGTGAATCGGCACTTTTTTTGCGACCTGATCGCGCGAGGGGTCTTTAGCGCAGTCTCTGTGCGCGAATACCTTTACCAAATTCAAATATTATGAATTTGACAAATCAACACAGATAATAGGTAGAATAGGTATTATATAAGACATGTGCTGTACACCCCGGCATAGGATTATTTCTGAAACTCACTTAGGTCAGCACAACTCCCCATCCCGTCCATTTCCATCACAAAGGTAGTACTCCATGCGCCACCGGCCGGATGATATCGTTTCTCCGCGTTCTGATTCGTCTCCACGTCGATCCAGAGAACGTGGACTACGGATCGAACCACTGGAACCGCGTATTCTACTACATGGTGGCGGTGAAGAACCCGAATTGACTGACCATTACCATCAGCATCTGTCCATCTTTTTGGATGGTGAAAATCTCGATATTCCAGCCAATGTCGGTGTCAGTGAAAGCGGGATTCTATCTGAAATTCATACCCATGGTGATGACGGGATTCTGCATGTTCACACCATCGGAGGAACCAACGAACTCGATCATCTTCCTACCATAGGTGAATTCTTTGATACCTGGCGCACCAATGCCGGTGTGGTTGGTAACAACCCTGACGCCATTTTCAATGAAAACGAAATCCTCGGTTATCAGACCGATGATTCCCATACGATCCGCTTCTTTGTAAACGGTGTGGAAAATCACGAATTTGACAATTACATATTACGAAACAGTGATCAGCTGGTCATTTCATTTGAGGAAATTGGCGAAGAAAGCGATCCTCAAATTGCCCCAACTGGAAACATGACGATGCTCTCCGGTCAAACACTAAATGTGCCCATCGTCACTCAGCAGGTTGGAGATGAAGCTATTACTTATACCTCCAGCAGTAATAATCCTTTTGTCTCATCTGTTTTATCTCCACCCAGCAATCGCAGCCTGCGTCTTACTGTAAACGGAACTGATGCCAGCGACGAATCCTTCTCTGGCGATCTGGTATTCGAACTTTTTGAAGATCTAGTTCCCAGTACGACTTCTCGGATCATAGATCTGGTAGATCAGGGATTCTATGACGGTCTCAACTTCCACAGAATCATTGATGGTTTCATGGCCCAAGGTGGCGATCCACTCGGTAGCGGATTCGGTGGTTCGGGACTTGATTTCGACGACGAATTTAGCGAGTTACTCACTTTCACAGGATTTGGCCAATTGGCTATGGCTAACTCAGGTGACGACACAAACGACTCGCAATTTTTTATTACCGACCCGATGCTCAATCTCAATATGGTTTCGTTCAACGACACTCCGGCACCACCACGGCACCTTAATTTTAACCACGCAATCTTCGGCCAGCTTATTGACGGTTACGACATGATGAACCATATCATGCATGTCGAAACGAAGTCCTCCGATCGACCGGTGCAACCGGTTACAATTGAGTACGCCGAAGTATTTCATGATTTCACCAATGCCACACTTCGCCTGTACGCCCAGGACAATTTTACCGGATACAGTGACATTACCGTCACAGCAACCGATGCCAACGGCGCTACCGATACACATACCTTCGAAGTAGAAATTATAGAAGACACCATCAACGATCGACCTTTCCTGGCCCCTGTCAGTGACCTGACTACCATGGAAGGAACTCCAGTGACTTTTAGCACACAGTTCACGGATCTCGAAAATGATTCCATTTCCCTGGTTGTCCGGGACATCCACAACTTTTCCGAAGAACCCACTGGTGTCTTCGTAATCACCAACAGCACAACGGGCGAAGCAACGCTTGTACCCGATGACGGAGTTACCGGAGAACTTGAATTAGTGGTCGGCGTACGCGACGATACCAACCGGGGTGGAAGTCTGGAAAGTAAAAGCCAGTTTGACACTCAGGTGATTACACTCACGGTGATGGACACCAACAATCCTCCAACCGGGTCTTCGACCTCACTTAATGTCCATTCTGGACAACCGGAATCGATCCAACTAGAAGGAGATGACGGAGATATTACTCAGACACAGTCCCTTTTCTTTTCCATTATTGATGATCCTCAGTTCGGAACCATCCAAGATTTCATTGCCAGCGAAGGCATACTCACGTATATCGCTGCAGCCGATTTTACTGGAACGGATTCGTTCACCTATCAGGTAACCGATGACGAGGGAGCCATCAGTGAAGCGGCTACTGTGACTCTGTATGTCACCCAGAATGGAGATGATGATCACCAGGACGATGATGATCACCAGGACAATGATGATCACCAGGACGATGATGATCACCAGGACAATGACGATCACCAGGACAATGATGATCACCAGGACAATGATGATCACCAGGAC
>CAXEIY010000204.1:0-7497 GCA_963996245.1 uncultured Planctomycetia bacterium
AACAACCGTTCCCCCTCGTACCCCACCTCCAGCAAACAAGGCCGACGCACATAATCCCCAGTGATCTCGCCCGGCATTGGAATTGATAACAGGTGTCCGGCCAAATTCTCCCATCGTTACCACGAGTGTTTCATCAAGCAGACCACGTAGTGCCAAATCATCCAGCAGAGCAGACAAACCCTGGTCAAGCATGGGAAGCAATTCCTCTTTCAAACACCTGAAATTATCTTTATGGGTATCCCATCCATCACACTGAGACATGTAATTGAAGTGTACCCCGACAAAAGATACCCCTCGCTCCACCAAACGACGGGCCAGAAGCAGACTCTTCCCAAAACGATGTGATCCATATCTTGAATGCAGTTCCGGCGGTTCATCCGACAAATCGACCAGACTTCCGGCCTTGGACCGTGTTAACCGGGAAGCCGTGTCCCGTTGGTACTGGTACTGTTTGTAACGAGTGTCCCGTGACGGACGACCTTCAATCAAAGCCAGTAGACTACGGCGACTATCAAAACGCTGGGAAGACACGCCTTCCGGTAAATCCAAAAGAGGCACCGCTACGCTAGGATCACTGTTTATAGCCAGCGGATCATATCTGGGCCCCAAAAAACCTGCTCTGCCTCCTCCAGCTACCGGCATCTGAGACATACGAACACGCACCTCGGGAATGGCAACATAACCGGGTACCCGATCATCCCTGTGGAGAAATTTTGCCATCACTGACCCCATGTGTGGATCATCGCTTCGCTGAGGATCCAGAACGGTATTCGCACCCAAAGGAATGGGTGAAACCCGCCCCGTCAACGTATAGTAAGTCATAAAGGGATGATCATTGTTCCCGTAAGTCATAGATCTCAAAACGGCAATTCGTTGTGATCGTTGTGACAACTCCGGTAGATGTTCCGAAAAATAGATTCCAGGAACCCGCGTCTCAATCGGTTTAAATGGACCACGAATTTCTCTGGGAGCCTGGGGTTTCAAATCCCACATGTCGAGATGAGAAGGCCCTCCCAAAAGATAGACCAGAATACATCGCCGCGCCTTTCCTACAGCGGGATTACTGGTCCCACTTGCTGCAGCCACTCCCGAAAAGAGCGTTCCAGCCCCCATTTCAAATAGTGCGCGTCTGGAAATCATTTGTCCTATCTTTCACCCACTCAGAAGGAGTTAAGCGTGACGGTTCGCCCGTTCCATTATTCCGGTTTACCACATGCATGGCCACCCATGTCACGGTTTTCATTCAGGAATTTCACAAAGGTTTTGCCTATGAAGCGTATGTTCTATTGAGACCATCATTCCGTTGAACGAATTCGCGATTTAAAATGTGTGTGTTTTCCTTCTCGTTATATCAATCCTGTTCCTGTCGGCCTTCCTGTACACCCATATTGCACCTTTTCAGAAAGCTTCCGCACACAAGTAACCATACGATTACAGCGTCAAAAAAAAGAAAACGTTGATCCATCCGCAAAAGACCCGACAGGCTGTTGGCAGCAGCATTCCACTCCCCGTACCCATCGACGCTGAGGTGACAGTCGACGTAGGTACCACCATCTAAGAATGGACCCGGACACGGCTATCGGATACTGATTATTGGGTTTCCAGGTGGAAAGGACCTCATTCCAAGCTTCCTTCCATCGGCGTTTTTTAATATGGATTGGGTCGACACCATACCAGTGCGAACGAGGCTCAAAAAGGGTGATTCCACAAGTCTCACCCAGTCTCCGAAGGCTGTCATTAAGCCTGTGGGCTAGCGCAATGGCAGTTCCAAGTTGAATCTTACTTCTGGGAAAAAGAAGCCTACGAAACAATTGAAATCGCAAGGTGGTTAACGATTCAATGCTACTCATCGGAAGAAGTGTCATGACTACCTGGCTTCGATATGACAACAATTGATCTAAAGAACGTTTCATCCATTCCATGATCTGATCCAGAGGAGCTTCATAAAGCAAATCGTTTCCAATATCGGTGATCAGTGCAGCCGTCGGCGCCTTCGGACATCGCCGTATGAAATCCCACAATCCGGACTGCATTATTCCCGGAAGGGTTCGTCCGAACATTTGCGTTGGCAATCCATACGAACGTCCATGTCCCATGGCGGCAACCACATCAACAGGTGACCCCCATATTTGAGATGCGGTTGCTACTACGGTGGAAATACTACGGGTAAGATTACTTGCACCCAGCAGAATAACGCGTGGATTCTGTCCCACGTAAATTGTCGGCCGTTCGCTCATTGATCGAATCGCATCCCACTTCAACATCGTCGTGCCAGACCTCCTCCCCGTCCACACCCGATACATGGCAAACTGACGGAGACTCAACACCCCGAATCATTCCTCGACTTGCGGGCCTGGTAGATGTTGTCGGATCGCAAAGTCATATATAAATGCGCCTGTGATAGCTCCCAGTAACGGACCAACAAAAGCGACCCAGAAATAACCTCCGTGTGATTGAAATACTGAAGATCCCCATCCGAAAATAGAACATACGAGTCGAGGTCCCAGATCTCGGGCCGGATTGATGGAATAATTGGTAAGTCCTCCCAGAGAAATTCCAATACTCCAGACAACCACTCCCAGAAGTAAGGGGGCCATGTTGGATCCGGGCGACTGGTTTCGGGGGTCAATGAGAGCAAGCACCGCGATGATAAGAACCGATGTTCCGACTACTTCGCTCAAGATGTTGAGAAGCAGACGATCGTAAAGTGGAAAAGTGGTGAACATACCGGCTCCTCCAAAGAACGGCCCTGCCAACTTGCCGTTTTCCAACGTCCCACGTACCACTCCATGGGTCGCTTCAAAGTCCAGTAACGCTTCGTAGTAGAGAACGTAGATAATCATGGCACCCAGAAAGGCGCCGGCCACTTGCGCTGCCCAATAGGGAAGCACGTTTCTCCATGGAAATGACCGCCGTAAAGCCAACGCCAAAGTGACAGCAGGATTAATATGACCTCCGCTTACCTTCCCTGTCACATACACAGCTATCGCGACAGCAAATCCCCATCCCGTTGTAATTAGTACCCAACCACCTTCTTTTTCCAGAAGGACAACCGAACCATTCACTCCATTGCCCAAAATGATTAATAAGGCCGTCCCCAGAAATTCAGCAATCAGCGCCGGCAACATGGTTACTCCTTGAATTCAAGTCGCTATCAACAAGAGGTGATTGGGACCCCGCTCCAAGCCATGGCCATGCCAAGACCCGTCCCTTCCTATCAAAGAACATGATTGTATAGGGTAACCAGTTTTTTCCACATACGATTATGCGCTCTCCATCGGAGTGCCTTTCCAGTTCACAGTCGGTACTCTAAGATGAGTCTATTTCGCGAACTCGTTTTATCTGCCCGTCACGGCCCCTTTTTTCCCAACCCCTCAGAAAGCTTTCCATGTCAATCAAACCTCTCCCTTTTGACGAATCTTTTATTCGTGATCTTTGCAAACAATTTCCAACCCCCTTCTATCTGTACGACGAATCTGCCATTCGATCGAATGCGCGCCGACTCCAGAAAGCCTTTCAGTGGTGTCCGACATTTAGAAATCACTTCGCGGTAAAAGCAACTCCCAATCCCTATCTCATTGAAATTCTTCATGAAGAAGGGTTCGGAACAGATTGCTCCAGTATGGCGGAATTATTGATTTCGCAAGCCGCCGGGATCACTGGCAATCAGATCATGTTCACGTCAAACAACACACCGATTTCCGAATACCAAAAAGCCCATCAACTCGGGGCCATTATCAATCTGGATGACATCACTCACATCGATTTCCTGAAACGTCATGAGACCATCCCGGAACTGATCTGTTTTCGATACAATCCCGGACCTCTTCGCCAGGAAACCGGCAATGCCATAATCGGAAACCCTGAACAGGCAAAATATGGATTTACCCGTGATCAACTTTTCGAAGGTTATCGCGATCTCAAGCAAGAAGGGGTCGGACGATTTGGACTGCATACCATGGTGGTTTCTAACGAATTGACCAATCAGTGCTTTGTCGACACCGCACGGATGTTGTTCGAACTTGCCATTGAACTGGCAGAACAACTGGGTATTCACCTTGAGCTGGTCAATCTGGGAGGTGGCATTGGTATCCCGTACAGACCCGACCAAAAAGAAGTTGATCTCGAAACGATATCTCGTGACATCCAGGCACTTTATGACGAAACGATTGTAAAAGCGGGACTTGATCCTCTGACCATTCTCATGGAAAACGGCCGGGCTATCACCGGTCCTTACGGTTACCTGATAACCACAGCGATACACGAGAAAAACACTTACAAGAAATATGTCGGCGTCGATGCCTGCATGGCGAATTTAATGCGACCAGGGATGTATGATGCTTATCATCATATCACAGTACTGGGTAAAGAAAATCAGATACACGACACCACGGTCGACGTCGTCGGATCGTTATGTGAAAACAACGACAAATTCGCCATCGATCGAAGCCTCCCTGCAGTTGAAGTCGGCGATTTGCTCGTCATTCACGATGCAGGCGCCCATGGACATGCTATGGGGTTTCAGTACAACGGGAAATTGCGAAGTGCAGAAGTGCTTCTCAGAACAGACCGAACAGTTCAAGAAATACGGAGAGCGGAAACCATCAGCGATTACTTTGCCACTCTTGATTACCCCAGCCTAAGTGCAAACACTGCCTGAATTTCAGATCGCCCTCAGATAGCCATAGAGGGCATTCCCTGTTCGCCAGTCAAAGCGGGACCACTCTATTATTTGTTATTTGTCTGATTTTTCATTTACCCGACTGCCATCCTGCAAACCATCAATCACGGTAACGATAAGAAAGACTAACATTCCTACAAACAAACCGACGTAGACTTCATGAATCGAGGTCCATTCGAACCTCTTTACCACATGCCATCCCACCACGGCAAAAAGTCCTGTGACACAACTCGACAAGGATGCGCGAACTGAAAGTTTGGGAAGAAACAGTCCCACCACGAGTGTAGGTAGAAAACAGGCACCGTACAGCGCACCGGAGAGTGATGTCATCGACATGATATCCTGTGCAAACGGACTTAACGCTACCAGAACACTTACCATGGAAATCACTACCACCCAGAACCGGACACCCGAGACCCCCTCAGATTCAAGTTCCACACGATTTGATGCTATAAGATCATGGTCCATAGCGGAACCGGCAACAAGCAACACCGAATCAATTGATGACATCGCTGCAGACAGCAGAACCAACAAAAACAAAGAACTTACAACCGGTCCAAATATCTGTGATTCAGACAGCAGATAGGGGATCACTTCATCCGAACTCTGTATTGCACTTTCTGGAATCAGGGCATGTGACAATACCCCTACAGGTAACAACGCCACATAGGTGACACAGACTAACACAGGTGCAATCCAAGCCGCCTGTTTCAATGCTTTTTTGTTCTTTAATCCGTAGAATCGTGATAGCTGTCGTGGTTCGACAACGTATTTAATTCCCACTGCAAGCGACAGTCCGATCACATCTAACCAAGACATTTTACCCGACCAGGACACGAGTCCAGAATCCTGGCTTTTCACCGTTTCCAGCATAGCAAACAAGCCGCCTCCTCGTAGCAGAAGCATCATCGCGATACCGACCGCTCCGAGAACCATTAATGTCCCCTGTACCGCATCCGTCAGGATCACAGATTGAAACCCTCCAGCCAGGGTGTAGGCCGTAACCAAAACAAAAATCATGATTAAGGCAACGGGGTAGGAAAATCCCAACATTCCTTCCAGTGCCAATGCGGAACCTTTATAGATAGCTACCAGATAAATCACAGAAGCAAACACGATAATGGCAGCTGAAAACCGCCGTAGCGCAAGAGACTGGTAGTGATAACCCAGAAAATCGGCGATCGTTAAGGAACCATACTGTCGTGCCAGAGGAACAAAACGCGGAGCAACCACATACCACGCCACACCGCAGAGTCCCACATACACCACAATCCCTACACACCATATCAGGCCTGCATCCCAACTTTTACCTGCCGCACCAATAAAAGTATTCGTACTCATGAAAGTAGCGTAAAAGGACAAGGCAACAACCCAACCGCCCAGGTTCCGTCCGGCTACAAGATAGTCACTCAGAGAGTGAACCTTTTGCTTCCCTAACCACGCGTGATGCCCCATCACTGCGAGATAAATCGCCACGAATACCAGTGTAATGCCCTGTTCGACGTATTCGTTCATGAATCAGGCCTCACTTCATTTCATTACAACTGACGGGCAGCCTCCTATTTTCACAGACCTCTTCCCCTTCCATAAAAAGATCACCGACAGGGAACGCGTTAGAACCCCAGCCCTTTGCTGCCCTGACGGGTTTGCCTTCGTCTGTCCGATTCTTTTAACAGAATTTTTCTAAGACGTATCTGTTGTGGAGTGACTTCGACAAGCTCATCCTCTTCAACATACTCCAGTGCCGCTTCCAGAGAAAGACGACGTGGCGGCTTTAGAATTACGTTGTCATCACTGCCTGATGCTCTCATATTGGTAAGCTTTTTTTCTTTTGTAGGGTTAACACAGAGATCATTTTCACGGCTGTTCTCTCCGACAATCATTCCTTCATAAACTTCATCTCCCGGAGCTACAAACATATCTGCACGCTGCTGGAGTCCACCGAGAGCAAAAGCAACCGCTCTGCCTGTCGAGGTAGAAACCATTACTCCGTTTCCTCGGCCGGGAATGTCACCTTCTACAGACTGGTACTCTGCAAATCTGTGATGAAGAATCACCGTCCCTTGTGTTGCATTCAGTAACCGTGTTCGCAAACCGATCAATCCCCGGGCCGGAATCGAAAACACCGCTAACGAATGGCTCCCTCGTGTCTGCATTTCTACCAAAGATCCACGACATTCACCGACCATTTCCATGACCGGTCCCAACCTCTCTGTTGGAATTTCGACATTAAGAATTTCGAACGGTTCCTGTTTTCGTCCATCCTTTTCACGAACGATGACACGCGGCTTTCCGATCGATAATTCGAATCCTTCACGTCGCATCGTTTCAATTAATATCGACAAATGCAGGATACCCCGTCCGGAGACAGCAAACGAATCAGATCCGTCAGGAAACCGCAAATTGAGGGCAACATTGCGTTCCAGCTCTTTCAGTAATCTCTGTCGAATCTGTCGCGTTGTTACATATTTACCATCGCGACCAGAAAATGGAGAACTGTTGATCGAAAAAATCATTTCCAAAGTTGGTTCGTCAACGGTCAATCGAGGTAAAGGCCGTGGTTTACCGGGATCGCAGATCGTATCCCCTATCTCAACATCTTCCAGTCCAACAACGGCAACTACATCGCCGGCAGTCGCTTGATCAACACGTGTTCTTCCCAACTTGTCAAAGGTATATAGCTCAGAAACTTTATGCCCCTTTACCTGTTCCCTGTCCTGTAGCAAAGCAACCTGTTGCAACTGATTAACAGCCCCTGACTGAATCCTTCCGATTGCAATTCTGCCAACATATTCAGACCAATCCAAAGTGGTAAC
>CAXEIY010000205.1:0-18310 GCA_963996245.1 uncultured Planctomycetia bacterium
CGGCAGCATCCTTGACCCAAGCCGCAACACGGTTCGTTCCAATTGAGGGGGATCTCTTGCTGCCAAGATGAGTTTCTTGGAGCGTCGGTTGGCCGTTTGCGCAGATTCCATGCTGACGCTCTCACATCGTTCTACCGTTAGCCGTCCCAGGTATGCGTGTTGGGTAGAGGTTCTGGTTTTTGTTCGGGAATGTTCTTTACCGTTTGCCGGCGGATCTTTGAGGGGCCGGTGACGCCATCTCCAGCACGTGGTCCAAGTGAGGTGAGATAATCCGTTCCGGGCGTCGTCCGTGAAAGGGGGCTCTCGGATGCTTCAGAAGTGACATCCTGTAGGATAGAAGCTTTCTTCTGTCGCACAAACCATTTGTTGCGAGCTAAGACTTCACCAGTCGGTAGGCCGTGTCAACGCTGGCGTCTTCATGTATGATGGCGGCCAGTGCTGCGGTCATCCCTTTGATATTGGCATGTCCCCAGACATTGCGTCCCATCGTGATGCCCACTGCCCCAACGTCCATTGCATCCCTGACCATCTGTAGGACTCCTCGATCAGAATCTGACTTTGGCCCACCGAGAATCAGTACCGGCACAGTGCAGTTCTCCAAGACGGTGCGGAAGCTTTCCTTATCACCCGTGTAGAAGGTTTTTACATAGTCAGCGCCAGCTTCGGAAGCCACACGACTTGCGGCAGCAATCATCTCCGGAGTTCGCATGGTTTCGTTGGGCCAGCCTCCGGGGACGCTCTCAATCATCAACGGGATTCCCCACTTTTGACATTCCGCAGCAAGTTGCATCCCGTGCAAGACCGACTCGTTCCCGTGGTATCGCTTGAAGTAATCATCCTTTGGATCGCACCATGGATAAACTTCCACCTTGATCCCATCAATCCCAAGACGCAGCGCCATTTCCACGGTGCTGGTGATGCTCTGGGGAGTGACGTCCACGCTCAGCCAACATCCTCCTCCGTCCAGGGCCTCTGCAGTAGCCATCGTAGAACCCCAAGGAGTCAGAATGGAATCTGCTCCTCCTGCTCGTACCGCCTCGACAACCTTGGTAATGTTTTTCAGACCAGTGACAGTATCAAAGACACGGGCATGATCCATGGCGATCACCAAGGAACGGCCATTGTTGCGAAACAGACGTCGCGTTCGCAGGTTCTTCTCTTTCAACATCAAAACACTCCTTACTGTAGGTGTGTTACGAGTCAGCCAGACACCATTTGACGGACTACTTCTTCTCGGCTGGTTTCGCTGATCTTGCTTTCTCCGACTGCGCGTCCCTGCCGCAAGACAAGAATTCGATCAGAGGCTGAAAAAATATCATTGAGGTTGTGTGAAATGAAGATGATTCCAATTTGCTGCGCGCGCAGCTTGGCGATCAACTCCAGTACCTTCCGCTGCTCCGGCACGCCCAGAGCCGCAGTTGGTTCGTCCATAATGAGTAACTGGGCGTTCCAGTAGATTGCACGACTGATTGCGATCGCTTGTCGCTGTCCTCCTGACAAAGTTCGGACCGGCTTTTGCAGAGAACTTTCTGGAATTTCAATGTCCAATGAGTGCAGGACTTCTCTTGATTCCTGGAGCATTTTTTGGCGGTCAATTACTTTAGCCAGGCCCCAAAAAGGCTTCATTGGTTCTCTTCCTAAAAAAATATTGGCACCGACATCCAGATTATCGGCCAGCGCCAAATCCTGGTAGATGGTCTCAATTCCTAGTTCACGGGCTTGTAGTGGGGAATTAGCGCGGAGGGGTTGGCCTCGGTACGTTAGGGAACCCGAATCAGGGGCATGCACTCCGGAAATGACCTTAATCAATGTAGACTTGCCCGCACCATTGTCGCCAGCCAGTGCCAGGACTTCTCCCGCGTTGAGATGCAGGCTGACATCAGTAAGTGCCTTGACACCTCCGAAGTGCTTGGAGATTCCCGTGACTTCCAACATTAGTTCTCTCCACTGGACAGGCGTGTGCGCGACTGGTCGACTAATACAGCGACGATGATAACGATCCCAACAGCCAAGAACTGCCAGAAAGGCTCTACGTCCACAAAGACCAATCCAAACTGGATGACAGCGATGACCAGGGCTCCAATGACCGTTCCAAAGATTTTACCGGATCCACCAAAAAAACTAGCACCACCAATGAAGACCGCAGCAATCGAATCTAGTAAGAGGGGTTCTCCTGCCTGGGCGGCTCCTGCAGAGAATCGTCCTGTGTAGATCAGTCCAGCTAGCCCGGCAAACCCTGCCGCGATCATATAGAGCAGGAAAGTATGCCGCTTTACATTGATTCCGGCTCGTAATGCTGCTTCCCGATTGCCACCAATAGCGTAGGTATATTGGCCAAACCGGGTTTTAGACAGAACAAAGTGGGCAACGAGAACAACCATTGCGGCAATCAAAACGGGGATGGGTATCAACCCGAATATCTTGGTAGTGCCTAGCTGAAAAAGAATCGGATTATTCACAGGTACGGTTACCCCATCTGCGACAATAAATCCCATTCCCCGGGCAACTCCATACATTCCGAGCGTGCCAATGAAAGGTGGAATGTGGAGTCCAGCAATCAACCAACCATTGATCATTCCAGGAATCATTACCAAAAGCATTGTGGCAATGATCCCAATTAACAAAGCAACGAGAGGATCTTGTCCACCGAGGCTGGCAGTTATTTTGGCAAAGACCACAGCTGCAAAGCCCATTGTGAATCCAATGGAAAGGTCGATTCCTCCGGCAATGATCACAAAAGTCACTCCGATTCCCAGCAGCAATGGAGCCGTGGCAAAAGTCAGAATACTCTGGATGTTAAAGAGGTTGAACAGGAAGGACGCATCGTAGGCCAGGCGTGCCCAGACCTCAAAAAAGATCGACATCAACAGCAGAAATAGCCAAGGCCAAATCGAACGGATTAAATCCAGTTTCATTAGACGCTACTCAGGGGGTGTTGGTAGGAAAGTTGGGTGCGTGCAGTCCCATTCATGAGGGAGGACACTGGAAGGAATGAAGCCTTCGTGCGACTAGTTCTGGAGAACACGCGCCCTGGCAAAGTGGGCGGGAAATTATTCAATTGTGTGGCTGTCTCCCGTGTTTAAGGAAGTAATCAGTCAGAGTAGACGTACTTGCGGACTTCAGGATCACCTATGTTGGACTTATCCATCACGGTGAAGCCGGTACCAATAGAGATAGGCACAGACTGTTTCATCAGTACCGCGTAGGCTGTCATCACCCCATAGTAGCCAATTTCAGCTGGATGCTGCGCGACAGCCAAATCAATCAGCCCACTGTTGATGTCATCCACGATGCGAGATGGTGCATCGAAAGCAACAACCTTGATCTGCCCACTTTTGCCCAAGGCTTTCACACCATCAGCCACACCAATTGCTGAGAAGAGATTGGCTCCAAATACCCCGGCAATATCTTGGTTACGAGCGGCAACAGCCTGCAATTGAGCGGCAGCCTTGTTGGCATCGTCGTCATTGTACTGTGTGTTTAGCAAGGTGATATTTGGGTATTTCTTAATCTCCATCTTAAAGCCTTCTTCTCGCTGGTCTGTGGTGGAAACACCAGGTCGAACGTTGGAGACGTAGACTTTCCCTTTCTCGTTGATAGCCTTGGCGATCGCTCGAGCTGCCATTTTACCACCTAGGACGTTGTCTGAGGCAATGTAGGACATCGGAAAGTCACCCATTCCGGAACCATCCTGGTAGTTACCGTCGTCAATGAAAGTATCGACCGTTACCACAACGATCCCCGCATCATGGGCGGCTTTCAGTGGGGAAATCAGTTGCTGCTTATCGGTTGGAGCAATCAAGATTGCATCTGGCTTCTTAGCAATTACAGAGTTGAGAACGGGGACCTGAAGAGTTGGATTAAAGTCCGGGGCTCCTTGGAACATCAACTCAACACCCAGGCCTTTTGCTGCGAGTTCAGCACCCTTGCGCATCGTGATGTAGAAGGAATCGGTTGTTAGCCCTGGAATGAGAGCAATGGTGAGTTGTTTGTGCTTACCGTCTTGAGCCGCACTTGTGTTTGGTGATTCAGTTTCTGTTCCACACCCAACCACCAGTACCAGTACCATTCCAATCAGGCGTTTCATGCAAGTCTCCTTTCCGCAACATTGTAGCGTCCACACTTATCGAAATGATGTTACAAAATCATGCGTATTTTGGAAGGGGTATGACCCCCACAAAGTTTTTGATTGGCATCGAGATCGCTAACATATGATATCGTCCTACACGGCGATACTTTAGCTTTGGAGGACAGATAGTCACTTCTTTCCCTCCAAGAGGTTGTCGGCTATGTCACACTCGCGTCACGTACAGGGTTGTTGTACCCTCAAGCTGGAAGGTCCGTTCAAGAGCCGGTGAGTAGTTCTGGTCAACGGTTGTTTCACACGAAGAACCAGACGGGAGTTGCCTATCGGATGATCTCGCAGTTATCCATCTTATCTGCGGCTTTCAATTCCGGTACTTCGGACCCAAGTCACCGGTTAGTCGTCATTATTCAGAGACGTTGTCGCTATAGGGGGCATCGTAATTAAAAATGTCCCAGACCATTTTCCACGTTCCATCGTTCTGCTGGTGACTCAAAATAACCCACTTATACGTTTTGATTTCAATCTTGTTTTCGGTGGTCTCAGTCGAACTGCCTGTTCCCCTTAATACTGCCCAGTCACCCATTGACAATACTTCTACCACCGGTTCGCTCATTTCCATTTCTGAAGATGGCTGGTCGCTGAACATTTCTTTATAACTTCCAAGAATGTTGACGTGCCCCTCCAGCACCGGGATCTCGGGTATCATATAGGTCGCATTTTCTGCATAAAGATCGGCGCAACCTTTAGCATCACGTGCCAAGCATGCTTTGACAAAACTGTCAAGCAGTTTTACCTGTCCGTCGTATACGGGACCGGACTGTACAAAGAACGGACTTTCGGACCCTCTGTTTGAGGCGACAAATCCACCAACTACAATCCCTGCAAAAAACATCAGGGCACCCACCGATAAACGATTCATGGTTTCCACTCCTTATTGTTTCTCAGACTATCAGGTCAATATCCTATAAGCTCCAAGTGCTTAGTTTTCCGAATATTGTATCGCCTATGCCTATCGCAGTGTTGTTACAAAAGTCATGAGGAGTTTGGAAGAGAGCGGGGCGGTTGCGAGACGTGAGTTACTTACTGGAGAATCTTACCGTGTCGGGATCTGTTAGATCTCCCGATAAAATTAGGTATGGCATTATGGCTATGCCTTACGCGAAGAGACGTGGGATCGCTGGATGGTATTTATTAAGGTAAACGGCAGGCTTGGATTTCGCCTTGGTCAAGAAAGGGGGAGATATTTATGCGGATTTGTTTGTTCATCTCTGCTGTGCTTTTGGGCGGAATGTTTTCCGCAAATAAATTGTTGGCGGATTGGCCTCAGTTTAGAGGCCCTGTCGGCAATGGGTATCTCGGAAAATTAACTCACCCAGCTCAGTGGTCGATGAAAGAGAATCTAGCATGGATTCAGTCTATCCCCGGTGGGGGATGGTCTTCGCCAATCATAGTTGGGAATCGCGTGTTTGTCACAACGACAGTCGATTCCAAGAACACCAAACCACTTGGGCATGCCGGAGGCGTTCGCAATATGCGAGGCAAGAAACCGACAGAGCCATTCGACTTCAAACTTATCTGTCTTAGTCTGGAAGATGGTTCCGTCAAGTGGAAAAGAAGTTTAGCGCGGGAGCAACCCAAGTATGCCATCCATCCATCCAATACTTATGCAACAGAATCTCCTGCCACTGATGGGAAGCATGTCTTCTGCTATTTTGCTGCGATCGGTAAAGTTGCGTCCGTAGACCTCGAAGGCAAATTGGTGTGGGCCGTCAATGTGGGGGCTTTTCCAAGTGGTAATGGATTTGGAACGGGTAGTTCGCTCACACGGAGAGATGGTAACTTGTATATACAGTGCGATAATGACAAAAATTCATTTGTCGTGGCACTGGATGCGGCCACGGGTAAAGAGATATGGAAGAGAAAACGTTCTTCGCGGACCAGCTGGGCGACTCCATTTATATGGAAACATGGAAAGCGTACGGATCTGGTTATTTGCGGCTCCGGCACGGTGACTGGCTATGATCCAGCCACGGGTAAAATCAATTGGCGACTAACAAATACACGTTCGGCCTTTACTGCATCGCCGGCATCAGATGGGAAATATATTTTTCTCGGGAATAGTGGTCCGTTTAGCCGTGGGCCACTCATGGCCATTGGTTCGGAGATCGAAGGAGAATCAAGACTTAATACTCGCAAACTACCCAAGGGCGTTATTTGGGCAAAACGACGAGGAGGCCCCGGAATGGCTTCTCCGGTGGTTAGTGGTGACCATCTTTACGTTTGCAGCCGCGGCTTTCTTTCCTGTTACGAGACAAAGACGGGGCAACTGGCCTACAAATCTCGACTACCCAGTGCCAGGTCCATTGCAGCTAGTATGTGGGCGGATGATAAACATGTCTTTCTTCTGGATGAATCAGGCAAGACGTTTGTCATCAAGGCGGGCTCATACTTCAAGATCATTAGGGAAAATGAGTTAGACGACTTATTCTGGTCGACGCCTGCAGTAACAAATGGAGCATTACTGCTACGTGGATCTAATAACCTCTATTGCATTCGGAAAAAGAAACTACTTAATAAATGAATCCATTCCCAGTGCCGTGTTGTGACAAAATCACGTGGATTTTGGACCGGGTATCGGTTGAATCACCTATTTATTCGGGCGATCGGAAGTCGTACAGCGATCATAAACCACTACAGCACTGGGCAACCCTATGCCAATCATGGTATTATCGTAAGTCGTTATCGGAACAAGAGGACAGCGTTGTAGCGAGGACAGGCATCCCTCAGCTCGTCTTGGCTTTTCCAAGCGAGCAGAATTCCCGCAGTTCTTCCTTCCATGGAATGAAACCAAATGAAGATTAACATTTCTTGCTTGGCGGCATGGATATGTATCGGGGTGGTTTGGGTTTTTCCGGAGTCATCCCTGCACGCCGATCAAGCGGACTTCCAAAAGAGTTATGCTGAAATTAAATCCATTCTCAATAAGTACTGCATTGATTGTCATAACAGCGAGCAGCACGAAGGCGGGCTTGATTTTGAAAGGTACAAGGTCGAGAAGGATATCCTGATTCACCTCCAGAAATGGTTCAGTGTTATCGATCAAGTGGAAACAGGCGTGATGCCTCCCGAAGAAATCGAACTCAGGCCGAATGCGAGTGAAAAAACAAAACTGGTATCGTGGATTAGAACCACGATTAATGACTTTGATTATGAATCGGTCAAAGACCCGGGGAAGTCTACTCTGCGTAGATTGAACCGATCCGAATACAACAACACCGTCCGCGACCTTACCGGGGTGGACTTCAATGCGGCGCGTTATTTTTCCGGAGATGGAGGAGGAGGGGAGGGATTCGATAACAATGCCGAAGGAATGTCGATCCATCCTCTGATGGTTGAAAAGTACTTCAAAGCAGCTCGAGACATATCTCGTCATGCTGTCGTGAGCTATGGGGAGGGAATCCGTTTTAATTCCGACCCTTCACCAACACTCACGCCTCGATCTTATCACCTTTTAGCTGAACGGAAACTAAGCGACTTTTATAACGACTTTATTGATATGCTTCCCAAGTACGATCACAGGGAAGACTTTGAGCCATACCTGAAGCCTGCGATGAGATTGGCTTTGGTGAGTCCTGAAGCCAGTCATCAGGAAATATATGACACCGCCATCAAGCATCATTTGATGCCAGGTGTCTTTTATAAATGGTACACGTCCTTTGCTGAAGCAGATAAGAACAAGGGCTCTCGGTGGAACTCCCAATTTGGTCATTGGGTTATTGATCCATGGATTGAATTGTACGGTAAGAGAGAGGGTTTTGCTGAAACTGAATTGAAACGAGTCAGCGAGGACTTTACGGAAAAAACACACTTCGCAAAGTCAGGGTCGTCGTACCGAAAGGTGGCTGGTCCGAGCATGGAGGTGAAAGCCGAAATCAAAGAAAATTCGACCGTCTTATTTCTTAGCGTCGGGGATATGGGCGATGGGAATGAATATGATCACGTTGTTTTTCATAATCCCCAGGTAACGCTAACCGATGGCACCGTTGTTTATTTGGGTGACCTGGAGTTGATTGAACATCAAGGCAACGGAAACTTATACAGAGAACAATTCCCTGACGGCCAACCATTTGTGAGCGCCGCTTCTGGTGAAGGGGAGATAGAGCACGGATTTTACATCGAAGCCCCAGCATTATTATCCTTTAAGCTGCCTGCAGGTGTGAACGCTTTTAATGCGACGATGGGCATGGAGAAGACTTGCAATGAAAAGGGATCGGTTCAAGTTTACGCATCCGACGAGGAGATCCCCTTTCCAGAGGGAAAACATACGCATGCCAGCTTTTTCTGCGGTCCCGGAGAAACTCCCCTTAAAACAGCCATGGAGTGGTGGGGGATCTACGCGGATCTTATAGGATACGGTAGACGTCCGGGTGCAAAAGAAATGATCGATGTATCCCTTGGTGAACAGGACAAGGGGAGATTAGATGCGATACGTCGGGAAATACAATATGCACAACGAGAGCCGATTAAGAAATTCTTTAGCTTTGTTGAAGAAAAAGACTTTGGGCATCTTTTGAAAACGAAGGATGGAGAGATGCCGGCATTGTCTGACTTAGCAAACAAGGATCGTTCTGCGCCGTGCAAGCTGTCAGAGGAAGATCAGAAACAGTGGAATGCTTTGAAAGAAGGTGCCGAAGAATTTCAAGGAACCGTAGATGAGGAAGTTAGGACGCATTTATTATCTTTTGCGGAGAAAGTATTTCGTCGTCCTGTCAGGGACGAAGAAGTTCAGGTCATTACGGATACATACAGGGCGTCGATTGAAGACGTCGACGATTTCCAAAAGGCGGCTCAGTTGGTGATTCAAAGCTTATTAACTCGCCCACAGTTTCTGTTCCGAATCGAACACGAGGGGCCTGGACAGGACGCTCAGCTCGTTGATGATATTGCCTTGGCGAATCGCTTGTCGTACTTCTTGTGGAGTTCCATGCCCGATGAAACCTTGATGGAGTTAGCGAAAGAAGGTCGCTTACAAGATGATAGCGTTCTTGAATCACAAGTTCGTCGCATGCTCAAAGACCCAAAATCCATGTCGTTATCGCGAGAGTTTGCCAGTCAATGGCTTGGTTTTCGGAAGATTCTGAGTGAAAAAAAACCTGATCCAAAAATCTTTCCATCTTACACAAAACAACTTGAAGAGAGCATGTACCAAGAGGCGATTATGGTATTTGATGACATCGTCAAACAGGACAAAAGTGTCTTGGAAATACTGGACTCGAAAACAACGTTTCTCAATGAATCCTTGGCTAATCACTATAATATCCAAGGAGTCAAAGGCGATCACATGCGTCAGGTCGAATTAAAGGACGATCACCGTGGAGGATTTTTGAGCATGGGCAGTATGCTCGTGGCGACCTCGTTTCCCGGTCGCACGAGTCCTGTAGCTCGAGGCCAATGGATCTTGGATGCGTTGATCGGAGGTAAAGTTCCGCCACCTCCAGAAAACCTTGAACTTGATGAGAGTAAATTGGACAATAGGTCACTTAGCAAGAAGGAACGGTTGGCAGCTCACCGTAATAACTTTAGTTGTTCAGTTTGCCATGACCGTATGGATCCACTGGGATTCTCGCTGGAAAATTTTGATGCCATTGGTCGCTTCAGAAGCAAACAGGAAAACGGCCAAGCAGTAGACGCTATTGGCGAATTGAAGAGCGGTCAACAGCTTCAGGGTGTGAAGGGGTTGAAAGAATATCTGGCAACGACAAAGAAAGATTCTTTTTTACATCAGATTGCTCAAAAGAGCTTGGGCTTTGCACTCGGACGCAGCTTGGAATATTATGACGAAAGTGTGATCCGGGCGTCCGTTATCAGCCTGAAGGAAAATGAGTATCGTTTCTCAGCAATGGCCTTAACGATCGTTAAATCTTACCCATTTCGATACAAAAGAGAGCAGGGGTACATTACCGATGGGAAATAGCAAACGTAATTGGACGCTAAACCGAAGAACTGCCCTCAAAGGCATTGGTGGAGTTAGCCTGGGTTTACCCTGGATGGAAACGATGCTGTGGGCCACGGCTAAGAAAGACATCGAACCGGCTCCGTTACGATTGGGAGTCATCTACCAGCCCAATGGAATTAATCCCTATGAATGGACGCCGGAAGGAACGGGGGATAATTACAAATTATCCAAAACACTTCGACCGCTTGAGCCAATACGTGATGAAGTTCTTGTTTTGACCAATTTGAATCACGACCTGGAAAAAGGTCCTGATCGTCCTACGAGCGGGCATTACGGAGGAACTTCCAATTTTCTGGTTGGCAATGGTGTCAAACGGAGTATGGGAAGCGATATCCAAGCTGGCGTATCCTTGGATCAGCTTGCGGCTCTCAAAGTGGCCGATCAGACTTTATTGCCCTCACTGGAACTCTCCACAGAATCGGAGCATACGGGCGTCGATACGGGGGAACGCATCACGCAACTTTACGGAAACTCTATTTCCTGGCTGACGCCAAGCACACCGCTTACAAGAGAGCGCTATCCCCGTTTGGCCTTTGATCGCCTTTTTGGAAAGACCTCAGGTTTGGGGGATACTCGCAGTGTTATTGATATGACTTTAAGTAGCATTCAAAGACTCGCGAGACAAGTTAATCAGAATGACCGGCATCGTTTGGACGAATATTTGACATCCGTACGCAGTTTGGAGAAAAAACTCGATTACTCGCAAATGCATCAGAGGCCGGTCCCTGAATCCCTGATAAAAGACCGTATACCTTCACCGGGCGAGGCGGAAACTCATGACGAGCACCTGAGTCAGATGATTGATATCATGACGCTCGCTTTTCAGACTGATAGAACTCGAGTCGCTACCTTCATGATGGGGCGAAGCTCGAGTAACATCGATTTTTCTTTTGTAGACAAAAAGTGTGAGGGCCTTCACGGGATGGCTCATCATGTTGGAATTAAAGAGAAGCTGGAAGGCTACCAGATAGCCAATGAATATACCGTCAAGAAGTATGTGGAATTCTTGCAGAAACTTCATGCGATCAAAGAAGGAGAACGCTCGGTTCTTGATAATTCGATGATCTTGTACGGCAACAACATGCGTGATGGAAACTCACATAGCAGCGCTAATTTGCCGATATTACTGGCGGGTCGAGCTGGCGGGCAAATCACTTCCGGTCGGCATATCGAATATCCAGAAGACACACGACTATGCAATCTGTATCTGTCTATGTTGAACCTTTTTGGCCTCAATATATCTAGTTTTAACGAAAGCACGGGAGAGTTACCGGGATTGAGTTAATGGAGTCTCAAGATTCTCGTGAGATTCTTTCCGACCTCATTGCCGACATGACTTGCTGCGCATGGTAACATACGTTGCGATAGCATCCGTTGAAGAGTAGTTGTTTCTCGCCGTGGTTCTTGGTGGCAGTAAACCGAAGTTCGATGTTGGTTAGACTCGTCTCTGAGATGGCTGGATAGAATCAGGAGCGATATAACAGTCACTATCCAGCATTCGCCGTTAGTGTTTACCGCCTATTTTCTTCAAGAGAACCAACTGCGTCATGGCTTCAACGGGCGTCCATATTCTTCTGGACATGCTGGCTGCAGCCGGAGTTGACACGATCTTCGGCAATCCAGGGTCGACTGAATTACCGCTTAATGATGCGTTGGTTGGTGACCGTCGGTTTCAATACATACTTGGACTGCAAGAAGTTCCGGTTATGAGTATGGCTGATGGTTACAGCATGGCTGGTGGCCGGCTGGGGGTTGTTAATCTTCATATTTGTCCCGGTCTTGGAAATGCGATGGGCATGCTTTACAACGCCTATCGCGAAGGTACACCTCTATTAGTCACGGCTGGACAACAGGATAGGCGTCTAAGTTTTGCTGAACCGATTCTCGGCGGTGATATGTTGGCTGTAACAAAGCCATGGACAAAGTGTGGCATTGAAGTAAACCGCATTGAAGATCTACCCATCGCAATCAAAAGAGCTATTCAAGCGGCTCTGACACCGCCGACAGGTCCGGTTTTTTTAAGCCTGCCGGTAGATCTGCAGATGGAACTAACCGATTTAACGTCGATACCTGATGTGACTTTACCTAATGTTTATACACGAGCACCGGAGGATTCCATATCACACGCGATACGTTTGTTGGCCTCAGCGGAAAATCCAGCCATAATTGCAGGGAGCAGAGTGGTTGAGCTCAAGGCAGAGGCTGAATTAGCGGCCTTTGCAGAAACAATTGGTGCACCGGTCTATATCGAACCTGGAACAACACATGGTCGATTACCGATGCGGTCTGACCATCCGTTGAATGCTCAGGGACTGCCCCCATGGGCACCGGGCATAAAAGAACGCTTAACCGGTCACGATGTCATCTTAGTTGCTGGAATGGACTTGTTCCGGCTTTATATTTATATGGAACCATCAAATGCGATTCCCGCAGCGGCCAAACTGATCCATATTGATGAGGATCCTAAACAAATTGGAAAGAATCAGGATGTGGCAGTTGGAGTGGTTGGTCATACAAAAATAGCTCTATCAGACCTGACCAAAAGCTTCAAGGAAATGGCTGACTCAGCGACTGAGCTAAAGGTGCAACAGCGTACCGCAGCGATTTCCAATGACTTGGATGCAAAGCGTTTGGCATTACAAGCAGATGTTGAAAGCCAACTGGACAGCCAGCCTCTAACACCGATGGGTATTATGGGTGCCATTGCCCGAGTTCTGCCAGACAATATTGCGGTGATTGAAGAAGCCGTTACGACTACGAACACGACGTTAGAACGACTCGGTGTATTAAAGAATACGACAGGTTATTTCGGTCATCGTGGATGGGGGTTGGGTTGGGGGCTTGGTTGTACGCTCGGTGCGCAATTAGCCTGGCCCGACCGACCCGTACTCGGGATCCTTGGTGAAGGATCCGCCATGTACGGTGTTCAGGGATTATGGTCAGCAGCTCGCTACAATATTCCGGCAACATTTGTGATTTGCAATAATGCTCAATACCACATTCTCAAAGTTTGTGGTCAGACGATGGGGTTACCACAGGCGCAGTCGGGCGAATTTGAAGGACTGGATCTCATCAAGCCGGATTTAAATATTTTGGAGATTGCACGTGGCTTCGGCGTAGAAGCGGTACGTGCGACTACGGCAAATGATGTCAGTGATGTGCTTCGTGATGCATTATCTGCAGACAAGCCGCTCGTAATCGACGTGCCGATCACGCGAGAAACGAAGAGCCAGCTGAATTACGGCTAGTGGTTGATTCATTGAAGTCACCTGCAGTAAAAAGCATCAGTTTTTCCGACTTGAAATACTTGCGCAATATCGAGTTAATGGATTCAGCATCACGTTCTGAGCGATTCTGTTTCAGATCTCTGATTGTTTGGATATCTCGATCGACAGATAACAACGAGGACTAAAGTCCCAATAATCCGTTATCAGATGATCGGGAATTGGTAATGCGTGTTTCCATCAGGCCAAGGTGTGCAGGTTTATGAGTTCTTTAAGAGGGGATTATAAAACGAGCCCATGTCTGCACTAAGGACTGCGCAACATTTTCAGTCCTAAGCGAGCGACATAATTAAATGTAGTCAAATAGAGATATTTCTGCTCAGGTCCGAAACATATGTTGGTAACCTGATGATCAAAATGAATAACAGCCAGCTTGTTGCCTGTTGATGACAACAGATAAATTCCACCTGGTCCGGTCGTGAAAAGTAGACCACTGCCATGAACTTTCATCCCGTCAATGACCTCCGTTTTGCCTTTTCTGAATGGCCCGTCAAAAAACATCTTTCCAGTGTAATTTCCGGTAGAAAATCGCATGATATATGGCCGTTTTCGTTCAGCGTTACCGACGTAGATATATTTCTGATCTCGGGATAGCGCAATTCCATTTGGCCGACTCATATCCCTGGAAACCAGGGATAGGTTTCCTGTTTTATGATGGTAGTGATAGACACCATGGAAATTCAGCTCCTTGTTTCGTTCATCAACAACCACTTTCTTATTGGCCAGATCACTGGCAGCCCAATTGATAAATCCACCGGGAGGATCCGTAAAATAAATGTCTCCATTAGCTGCAATAGCTAGGTCATTTGGACTGTTCAGTCGCTTATTCTGAAAATGAGATGCCAGGGTGACAAAGATTGGCCGAGTGCCCGTTTTGTTAATCAGCTTGGCTATTCTTCGATCACCATGCTGACACAAGACCAATGAATTATCTGAAGTCATCCCAAGGCCATTGGCACCGATCACACCTTCTTCAAATGAAGGTGCAAATCCAGTGCGTCCACTGGGGAACAAATACAGAGACGCCCCTTCCCTTTTCGTCCATTGGTAGATGGAATTAGTTAGCAGATCGGTAAAGAGCAGACATTCTTCAGCAGTATTCCAAACAGGGCCCTCTGCCAAATGGTATCCATCCGTTAATATCTCGACAGCTGTCGATTCAGCTAAAAGACTTCTGGCAACGTTCGAATGGAATTCAATTCTGTAGTTTTCAGAAGCTCCAAGCATTTGTACAGAAATGAGTACAATTATTGAGATCGCCAAGTAGCGAAATATGTGTGTCATGGTTTATTTTATCTTCACTGTTCTAGAAAAGTATTCCGATCACCACCTTCAATATTATAGCGCTCATACCTAGCGCCGTGTTGTTACAAAATCACCGTGGCCACATGATGCGCGAAAATTGTGAAACAGATCGGGCCACATCTCGGTGCCTGCCGGTCTCTATATCGTTGAATAGCGTACGGAGATCTGCATTAGACTTCCGGCACACTGCACCGCCTTGTTAGGCACCTTCAATCCAGCCGATCGATATCATCTCTAAGTTTCGGATGGTGTCTTCGACTCTAGGCTCGGCCGTTTGATTTTGAACGGCGCGACCTGGACATCGCCGTCCGGAAACCGCACGGTGAAATCCACGAGCTTCCCACCGACCGCCTCGACATACTGCGCCATCGTGCTCAGAAGAAGATCTCCGCGTTTCTCCATCTGAGAGATTGCGGATTGACTGCGCCTCAACCGTGCAGCCAGTTCCTCTTGCGAGATCTGCTGCGCTTCTCGCAATTCTCGCAAGCAGTGGCCGGTGATGAGGTTTTGTACGTTCTCACTGGATTGCTCAGACCATGCCGGTGCGACTCTGTCTCGGAGTTCGCGCAGCAGATCTGCGCCTTGGTTAATGGCATCCTTTTCGATAGGAGTCAGTCTCTCCCATAATTTTTTTTGCATGGAGTCTCCTCTGTCTTTGTCCGGATATTTTTCGGGAGTGCTTGTTAGTTAATCATTTGGCTGCTACTGCAACTTAGTATAATCTCAACATTATATTAGTTCCAGATTATGGACTGGGGGCGTCAAAGGCATCCACGTCCAGTACGATTTACCACGGACGCTGGATCTGAAAGCCCCGACCGGTTAGAGAAACCAGTCTCAATTGGCGCGTTGCCCCGGCCTGCTCAACAACTCTAATTCAAAGCAGACTTTTTCATCGTTGCCCAACCGATGCCCGTCGCCCCAAACGAATTTCCGACGTAGAACATCCACAGTTCATCATCTATTTCGATGATGTTGGGATAGGACTGGTTGACCGAATCGAATCCGCCGGGCGTAAGGGCCAAGATTTCCTGATTCAGAGCGCGATTCCAGTTTACGCCATCCTTACTGCGGGCATACCCGAGTCGGTAACCGTTGCCTTCCATTTGGTAGACACTGAACCACATATGATACGTGTCGTTAAGTTTCAGGACGCACGGTTTGGAAACGACCGTTTCAAACGGCCGAGAGTCGCCGAGCCTGGGCGACAGTTGAGGTTGCGGATGGCGCCGCCATTCGATGCCGTTCTGCGATGTCGCGTAACCAAGATGGACGATTCCCCGTTTGCTTCCCTCGAGGTATTCATATCGTTCGCCAGCCGTGTACCACATTCGATAGTCATTTGGTGTGAACTTCAATACACAGACTGATCCTGTCATGCCAGCATCGAATGAACCGGACGGACCTAATGGTAACAACGGCTCTTTGATCACTTTCCATGTGCGTCCTTCATCTTGGCTTATGGCCAGCGAAGTCCGATTGGATAGTTCGCCAGGAGGTGCCCAGGTTCCCCACGCGCAGTAGTACATCAGCCACGGCGCATCATCACGGGGTACGATCCAAGGAAAACTCGGGCCCTGATTGCGTAAGTTGCTACTGGTGTCGGCGGCGAGCATTGGTTTGTCGTTCACCAGTTTCCATTTTGTGGGATCGTTGCGAGTCGATTCAGCGGCAAAAAGGGCATGGCCCCCTTTGCCGACCGTCCAGAAATACATGCGAATTCGACCATCTTTGAGGTTGATTACGCACGGAGCCGACAGAGAATGGGCCGACCTGTCCCCGACAAATTCCGGCGTAAGGACTCGCCCCTTTTTAACCCATGGTTGAAAGGGTTCGGCTGCACATGCCGTGTCAACGACAAGTGCGGGAATGACAGTTGGTATGATGGCCATTCCCGTGCCGAGCGAAGTTAGAAAGCGACGTCGGCTTGCGTTTCTGACGCCGAGATGATTGCGTTCTGTAGTGGACGGTTTCATATTGCGTCAGCTTTCTTGGCAATGGGGGTTCACGCAGGTCGGAACGAATCGCAGCACCGTTTCGGAACGCTAGTCAACGCGTGTAAACTCAGCACGCCCAGACACCATCCGTTGCGCCGTCCCGTCTTTGCCGATTGTGAACGAAACAGTCTCTCCGAGAGGAAAGAACGGATCACCTTCTGTGATCTTAAACATTGTCTCGGAATTATTCAGCGGCTTAAGTATTGAAATGGTTTTTTTCGGGTGTGGGTGGGTGATCTTCAGAGCAACGAGCTCACCATCCAGTTCCATTACCCTCCAGTCCCACCAGATGCACCGATAGGTGCCGGTCAGGCTTCTGTACCTTGCCTTAGGACATTTTTGATTCGGTTCTTCTTTCGCTTTCGCCATTGCATTGCCGATCCATTCAAAGGCACGATCAGCCACACTCAAGGGGTCGCCAGGAGTAGGCTGAGCATCGAGAGAATTGGAAAACACAATCACGGCAAGCTTTTCCTCCGGGCTTATAAAGGTCGATGTCAAAAAACCAGGATAACCGCCACTGTGCCCGATCAGAACACGCTCCTTTTGTTTGAAGCTCATGAAGGTCAATCCAAAACCATGCTTCCATTTCGAGTCCAGCCAGTGGATTCGCTGCATTTCTCTCAGCGTTGATGCCTTGAGCACCTCGGTGTTACCGTCGTTGAGCAGACGAAATTGCCAGGACACAAACCGGGCCATATCGGCCACCGAGGACGTGACACCGCCGGCAGCGGTCAGCCCTTTAATATCAATAATCGGGAGTTCCTGTCGTGTACCATCGGGTAATCGACGGCTATAGCCCGTCGCCAGGTTCTTCTTGTTGATCGACGAAAGTGTAACACCACTATGATGCATGTTAAGCGGTTTCAGAATGTTGTCGGCAACGTAATCTTCGAAGTTGTTTCCTGAAACAACAGCAACCACTTCACCCAGCAATACGTAGGCAAGGTTGGAGTATTTCCATTTCACCTCTGTTGGAAAAACAACCGTCTGGTTCGAGATGTGATGGATAATCTCATCGATGGTGGGAAACTTGAAGTTCGTCCAGTACGTTTCGCTGCCCCCTTCACGAGGGATGCCCGAACTGTGTGTCATCAGCTGGCGAAGTGTCACAGGTGGTGATTGTTTATCTATTCCTTTGAGGTTGAACCATGGCAGATATGTCTCGACGGGATCATCGAGGTGAAGATGGCCGGCATCGCGAAGCTGCATGATGGAGATGGCTGTAAATAGTTTGGAATGCGACGCAATGCGATACAGTGTATCGGGTGTGGTTTTCCGTTTGGACTTGATGTTGGCATAGCCGAATCCACGACTGTAGATTACCTGTTGATCATGCACGATGGCCACGCACATGCCCGGAATCGCCTTATACGCTAACTGAGATTCGACCCAGGCATCGAGTAATTCAATGTTAGATCGCACCAACGGGTGTTGCTCCAGTCCTTCTTCTGCACGGACGGAATAAGGAGCTAATACCGTAACAACCATCACAAGACATTCCAGAAACTTCTTCACAATACTACCTCCAAAAAGTTAACAGGTACTATGTCTGTCGCACCACAACTCACCATCATCAGCATTCCGATTATCCGTTTCATGTAGGTCGCGTTTCCCCAAC
>CAXEIY010000206.1:0-8730 GCA_963996245.1 uncultured Planctomycetia bacterium
GATAACATCTGAGGACGAATCCATTTCACGATCTCTATCGATACCTGTATCAACTGTCCATAGAAGCATTCTGAACGGTAGGCTTAATTATCAAAACAATCCTGCACATCCGGGACATCTTTGATTCGGGTTCCCGTTCGCCATCTCACTGGTATGACCTGACTGTCATACGCCAGCTATAAAACCAAGGTCGATGTACCCGGAACCTACCGATGCCATGTAACCCTTGTTAGTCTTACCATCATATCGATGGGAAACAGCACTGAGGAGGCAAGAATACGATTATCTTTCTGATCTGTTTTAGACAAACAGCCAATTAAAAAAAGCCCGACCTCTATTGGTCGGGCTTTAAGCTTTTCTGCCTATCAGAACAAAACTATGCCAACTGAGTCAGACCAGGGATGGCAATCGGAGCCACTTTCATAGGACCCCATTCATACTTTTCAGGCGTAAGGTTTTCAGGCGAATTAAGTGCCTGATCCCATGTGACTTCCTGGCCGGAATATGCTGCCATTCTCGCCATGATTGCCATGAGAGTGCTCTTGCACATGTAATCCCCATTATTAATGACCTTACCCGCCCTGATCGCAGCGAACAATTCATCATGTTCAACTTGATACATGTTGCAGTTCGGACCTCGGTAACGCCAAGTTGTCTTACCCGTATGGTCCTTGACAGAATGACGGAACACATCACAGGTTCCCTGTGTACCTAACACATGATCGGAAACGTCCATTGCACAACCATCCTGCTGACGTGTGGAACTAAAACACTTTACTCCACCGTCATATTCATAGACCGTATTAAAATGGTCGAAAATCTGACCGTATTTGTCACTGGTACGCACTTGACGGCCTCCTAAACTCACACACTTGTTGGGAGGAGTACCACCCATGGCCCACACCATCTTATCCAGACTGTGAATGTGTTGCTCTACGATGTGATCTCCGGATAGCCAGGTAAAATAAAGCCAGTTTCTCACCTGCCACTCCATATCACTCCATTCGGGCTGTCGATCATGGTACCAGAGTTCACTAGTATTGTAGGTACACTGAAGCGCCATGATTTCACCCACAGCACCATCCAAAATCTGCTGGAAAGTTTCGCGCATTCCATAATGATAGCGCCAGCACAGCCCGGAAACGATGTTCAACCCCTTCTCACTGGCCTTCTTACACGTCTCCATAACTGAACGTACACCGCTCCCGTCCACCGCAACTGGTTTCTCTACAAAAACGTGCTTCCCCGCATCGACACAAGCTTTTAAATGTTCCGGGCGGAAGTGTGGAGGGGTAGCAAGCAGTACCACATCACATTGGTCAATGACTGCCTGATATGCATTAAATCCTGAAAACCGATGGTCGCGATCCACTTTCACTCTATCCGCAATGGCCGTTTTTTTGAGCTGTCCGTAACTCTGCTCCACTCGATCTGCAAAAGTATCTCCCATTGCGACAAGCTCTACGTGAGGGTCTGCTGTCAGCGCCTGGGCCGCTGCCCCCGTCCCACGACCACCGCACCCCACAAGACCGACACGCAAAACGGAGCTTCCTGAAGCATGCACAGCGCCGGGAGAAAACATGGTTGTGCTCAGGGCCCCGCCGGCCAGCGCTACACCGGATGTTTCTAAAAACTTACGACGCGTATGGTCACTTGATTGGTTTTTTTTCATCGTATACGACTCCATCTTTACGGGTTTTTCCTACTGATCATCATAACTTACACAAACGTAAATCAGGTCTGCATGGGGTTCCAGAAAGACCTTCGAAAACACTTCTAACCGACCGCACTTATTGTAGCTCTCACTGGATTGCAGAACAATGGTTGCCGTGAATCTGACCGTTAACCGGTATCTCAACGGTACGGTTTCACACCGACCGCTCCTCCACCTTCCTTACGTAACCGATCTCTGGTTACGGTGGGTTCTTACGGCAGCCAATCGGTACTTCAATCGACATTTGCACGATCAACAAGGTCCTGCCAGTACCGGACTGCCTCTTCGTGATAACTCAACACATTCGTCCGACGAGGCCCCTCAGCAAGGTCGATCCGCTGAATTCGCTGACGTACCCATTCCAGGAAAAACCATGCTGAAGTTTTACTGACTCGGCGTGGATGTCCTTTTCTTTCCACAAAAAACGGAGCGGTGGAAGCAAATCGAAACGTTGCTGGATTGTCAATCACGACCCGAACCAGAAACCATCCATTACTCTTAAACTCCAGGAATGGAAATTCGGTCTTCAGTCGAATGGCAGCCGGTTGCGGAGCGTTCTGTTTCAGTGAACCTTCTTGAGGAGAAAAAGACTCGCGCGAAACGACTACTCCATTCTTAATCACTTCAATCCAACCGACCAGATCGCGACTGACCAGCTCGCAGCTCAATTGAACGTTCAGAGATCGGGGATGCTCATCGATTGAAAAAACATGTCCTGGATGCTGACCGTTGGCCTGTACCTGTAAAAGTGGACCGTTCGTCACAAAACTTCTACCAGAACGTAGCGATTCCCACCATTTCGTAATGTTAAACGGGCGTTCGACATGTACGTAGACCCGATTATAGCCGACCGGGTTTGGCAACACTCCGGATGCACTTCCAGCGGAAGGAGGAATACGTATATCGCAATTGAGAAGGTGATAATAGATTTCCTGAGACCACCACCCATTCCCTAGAGGAGCAGGCAGCCGCCCAATATCTCTGGCTTTACCCCATGCTTCCGTTTCGAGCATCTGATCACGACACATGTGATTGTTCGCTAATCCGATGGAATCGATTAATCCACTTGCAATCCAAGTTGGCATGTCCCACCAGAATGGTTTTTCAACATCAACCCAAGCATTGTCATGACGCTTTTTGGCTTGTATGACATATTTCATCGGCGATGGGTATTCGCGTCTTGCACGAGCGATTCGCAAAGGTCGGTTCAGATGAAAATAAAGCAATGCCCCCCCTTCACGCTCATCTTCACCTGCCATCAGATCATAATAACGTGTTTCATCAAAATGAACGGTAGCCGGGACAGGCACTCGACGTCCTTTCCAAAGGTTATTCATGTTCCACCAGGTTATCACTGGTGCAACATGAATATCTTCGGCCTGCATTATTAATTCAATATGTTCTTTAGATCGATGAACATGAAGTTCCCCAGACCACCAATTTTCCGAAGCCATATTGACCAGTCGTTTTAATGTAGCCTCCAGCTTTTGATTCGAATCTGGTGCCACAGTTAACGGGGTAGTTATCTTCGCGTATTCTGGCCCACGTTCTATCTGCAATACATAACTTCCAGGATCAACCCTTACGGTCACACGTCCATTGCAGACAAAATGGTCATGCCAAAAAGGCCAGTTTTTCGGTTGCACAGCCTGTCCAACTGAATTGACCAGATGTACACGGCATGGAATCCTTTTACCGGTATCTTCATCTGTCACGGTAATCGTCACCGTTGATGCCAAAGCCGTGACAGGCTCCATGCCCAATCCCAGGAAAAATAGCATCAATACCAGTGGAGCCTTTGGATGCATTACGGATCCATCTGAAATCGATCCGGCCCCATCTTTATTCGTTCTTCCATGGTTTCGGTCTCTAAGGGACAAACAACACGAAAACCCACAAATAACGCATCGGTTAAGAACCAAATGCTTTGTGGGATCTGAGGATCCTGAATTTTCCATTCCGAATTGGAGGCCAGACGTGCTGCGCTTCTGAGCTCTTCCGGGTCGCTGTCCCAGGAACCACCTCGGACCAAACGACCATACATTCTGTCTGCCGCCTGGAAAGGGTTGCTGACCACCTTCCCTGCAATCGACTCGACCGTGTAACCGCTCTCTCGATAACTGCCGTCAAGACACCATTCGGATACATTCCCATGCATGTCGTAGAGTCCCCATGGATTGGGTTTCTTTTTCCCCACCCGATGATAGCTATCCTCTGAATTTTCGTAGTACCAGGCATACTCTCCAAGCTGAGATTGGTCATCCCCAAAAGAATAGGCCGTCGTGGTGCCAGCCCGACAAGCATGTTCCCATTCGGCCTCGGTTGGTAAACGATAATAACGACCGGTTTTTGCACTCAACCATTCACAGTACTTTTTAGCTGAAAGCTGTGTCATGCAAATAGCCGGAAAGCCACGCTTCCCCATTCCAAATGTCATGTCTGTATAGGGTTTTGTCGGTCGAGTAACAGCATCTGCTTTTCGATCGGTTCCATCAGCTGCAATCTTCAATACCTGACGTCTCCTCTTTTCAAGACTGTATGCCCATAGCTCATACTCATCCCAAGTCACTTCACATTTCCCCATCCAGAATGGCGCAACCTGCACCTGGTGTTGCGGACCTTCATCTTGTTTTCTTCCCGCCTCGTTTTCTGCGCTCCCTCTGATAAACGTGCCACCTGGAATTGGAACCATATCAAAACTGACACGTGTTCCTCGTATCCGTTGTTTATAAGGTTCCATTACATCTGTATTGCCGGCTTTGTCATCCAGTGGTGTCGTTTCGATGGGGGCACCGCATAATACGGCCATATTAAATAACAGGCACCCTCCCAAAAGAATCTCTCTTTTACGAGTCCCGATCGGTGTCAGTGTGCTTTGCACGGTCCTCAAAAAACGAGCGAACAGAAGTATTACCAAATCAGTTTCTCCGTGTAATCAATATCGACTTCGAAAGTAAGCAGGCATGCCGTCATTCTACGGTGAATAACAGAATTCCAAAAGATTGAACAATACCAGGCAATACTGAGTGTAAGCGATGCTGGGGCCCGGAGGCATGGTATCAGGTAAAGGAAGTGGGTATGAGGACCGATCCCGTTTTTTATTACCCCCCCCTTTTTGCATCTTCTGCTTCTCAAGATAATCCAGACTTTTCACCCGTTCGTTATCTCGTATTTCACGACCAACAGCCAACCTGAATGCCCTTCGAACAAATAACTCATCCGAAGGTGAGTCGCGCAAAACACGTCCCGCAAAGCGTCGGGCACACGCCAATGAGAACTGTGAATTTAAGAGTACAAGCGCCTGCGGTGCGGTAACAGAAGTATTACGTTTAGGGCAGGAATGATTCGCATCGGGCCGATCAAATATTTCAAAAAACGGGTACCTCAGATTTCTACGTGAAAAAACATACACACTGCGACGAGTATGTTCTTCCTCCTCTGTGGTTACCAGCCACTGGTCCTTAAGCAACGTCTGCGCTATCTCTTCTGACAAAGGAGGTCGAATGCCAGGACCTGACATTTTAAAATTAAGAGTTCCTGAAATTTGAAGCATGCAGTCCCGTAGAATTTCTCCGTCCAGCCGACGACGTGGATAACGTGAAATCAAGCGGTTTTCCGGATCCCTTCCCTTACTCTCCGTCCATCGCTGGCGTGAACCAACCGCTTCAACTGAAAATCGAGGCGAGGACGCTTGACGGTAAGCGCTGCTGGTAACCATCAAATATCGCATATGCTTCATGGACCAATTGGCACGTACCAGTTCTGCGGCCAGCCAATCCAGTAAATTCGGATGAGATGGCCTTGATCCCATATGTCCAAAATCGCTAGGTGTTGTCACCAGCCCCGCACCAAAATGATCCTGCCACAAACGGTTAACTAAAACACGTGTAGTCAGAGGATGATCCGGTCCTGTGATCCAGTTTGCAAGTTGTGAACGTCGCCCCGTAAAACTTTCATTTGATGGATTGTCCTTAATAACTTCTTCTTCTTTATTCAGGACTCGAGGAAATCCAGGAAATACTTCTACACCGGGTCGCTGATAATCCCCCCGCACCATCAGATAACTTTTCTCGTATGACCGTTTTTCCTCCAATTGACTGATGGATTGGTTTTTTTTCACATGAACAGCCGACTGAAAAATAGCGCGCAATTGATAAAATTCCTCCTGGCTCACAGGATCATATTTGTGATCATGACATTGCGCACAACCTAACTGGAGACCTAGAAATACTCCACCCATCGTCGATGTCATTTCGTTTAACAGAAAATGACGCCGTTCCGCCTGGGAATTAATGTCTGGCATGTCAGGCCCGGACATACAGAACATGGTTGCAATCTGCGCAGCCTGGTTGTCAGGGACAAGTTCGTCACCTGCAAGCTGAAATTTCACAAAGAGATCATAGGGCAGGTCCTGATTCAGAGCCTGAACCACCCAATCGCGATATCGCCAGGCCTGGGCACGTATCTTGTCATGTTCGAAGCCGTCTGTTTCAGCAAAACGTGCCAGGTCAAGCCATCGCAGCGCCTGGCGTTCTCCATATCGAGGTGAACTCAAGAATCGATTGACCCATTTTTCATAGGCACCTTGACTTTCATCCGCTTCGAATTCTCTGATTTCCTCTGTGGTCGGCAGCAGACCCAGTAAATCCAGCTTCAACCGTCGGATCAAGATCCGTCGAGGAGCCTGTGGCATGGGACGAAGTCCATTCTTCTTCATTTCAGAAAGGACCCAGAAATCAATACCATTGCGCGGCCAACTCGCGTCGACATCTTGAACCAACTTCGGTAAAGGCTTCACTTGAATCGGAAGAAAAGACCAGTGTTCCGTCTGTTCGTTATTCGTTAACGAAGGTTGCGCGACCACGTGTTCCATGTTGACCTCAGCAACAGAGATCAAAAGAGCGAAAGCCATAACTGAAAAACAGGTTCTTCGAATCATTATAAACGTAATGGTAATCTTCTCTGCTGGGCATTAGGTAAGTATTTCTCTGACAACTCTAGCCCGATCCGGCCCCGTCAATCTTTTTTCCAGACCGTTGTGCCGAAAACTCAAACGTCTGTAATCGATTCCTAGAAGATGCAGGATCGTTGCATGAAAATCTCGGACGTGAACCTTGTTTTCCATGGCCCGTAAACCAATAGGGTCCGTAGATCCAATGGCCCGACCACCCCTTATTCCGGCTCCCGCCATCCAACAAGAATAGCCCCAGGGGTTATGATCCCGTCCCTTACCCTGTTCGCTCATAGGCATACGGCCGAACTCTCCTCCCCAGATCACCAACGTATGATCCAGCAGACCTCTTTGTCTCAGATCTTTCAGCAATCCCGCTACAGGAACATCAATCTGTCGACAGTATTTTCCATGGTTATCCAGAACATTGCGATGGGCATCCCATCCTCCGGTATCTCCCGAATATACCTGTACGATCCGCACGCCCTGTTCCACCAGTCTTCGTGCTAGTAAACAGCGTCTCCCGAATTCGAAACTTTGAGGATTTTCCAAACCGTACAACCGTTGGGTATGTAGTGATTCCTGATCCAGACTAACGATTTCAGGTGCTTCCATCTGCATCCGAAAAGCAAGTTCGTAGGCTGCAATTCGAGCTCCTAATTCATCATCCCGCTCTGAATCATTGAAAAATTGATGATTCAACGATCGCAACAGGCTGATATTCCTTTCCTGTTGTTCAAAAGTGATTCCCGCAGAGGGTTGCAGGTCGAGGATTGGTGTCCTTCCAGGTCTCATTGTTACCCCCTGGTAACTCGCGGGAAGATAACCATTTCCCCATGCTGGCGGGCCTCCCTTTAATCCTCCACCAGGATCGGGTAGCACCACAAATGCCGGCATATTGTTGTTTTCACTACCCAACCCATAGGCTAACCAGCTCCCTACACTGGGATTACCCATCAGCGTTGTTCCGGTATTCATCTGATATACAGACTGTGGATGATTCACACTATCTCCGTGCATCGAACGAATGACACACAAATCATCTGCACATTCGCTGATGCGGGGAAGAAAGTCACTGATTTCAAGACCTGATTTCCCTCGAGGGAAAAAAGGCTTTACCGGTGCCAGAAGTGGATTATTACCCACATCCCTACGAGTCATGACCTCACCAAAGGAATCGGGAACAGGTTGGCCTGAATGACGGATTAATTCCGGTTTTGGATCAAAAAGGTCCACATGACTGGGACCTCCATGCATAAAAAGCCAGATCACATTCTTAGCGCGAGGTTGAAAGTGAGGTTTTCGAAACGCGCTTTCCCCTGTCTTTTCTCTCAGTCCCGCCAAGGCGATCGCCCCTGCTCCCTGGCCGGCAGTAAGCAGAAATTGGCGTCGGGATACCGGTTCGGCTTCCTGTTTACGGGGACACTTTTGGCTCATTTTAAAGACCGTCCAGAAATCGTTAACCTCTTATAGATTCGGCGTAAATACCTGACCAGATCTCTCTTACTGTATTGCACTATTGATATTTGTGACACGGGGACCGTATCGCGATTTAAACGAAAACTAATTGAACCACATCCCCTTTAATGGCTGGCTGACTTTTCCTCTCACTTCCTGCTTAAGTCTGGTTTTCCATTTCATTACCTTATTTTACTTTCACATGGATTATTTTCTCTTACCCTATCACTCTCCATTCGTTCTCTAAACGGAAAGATGATGAATCATTATCCACCCTTACATCCTATCACAGTCCTCTCACAATTACCCCCACTCCAGGTCTGGTTTGATCGAGGGCTCGTACAACGTGCAGATGATAACTTCATCTTGAAAAAGAAGTCCTGAACCGCTGCGTCTGCCCCTCTTAACGAGATTACGAACGCTGGATAAAGGGTCGCTTCGCTATACTTCTTTATACCGATAATATTCCCGTTTTAGAATTGTTAAGTATCCGGTCCAAAGCACGAAATCCACATATACCTTAACGGCATGAAACAGCTGGGCGTTGCTGAAATGGTCAACGTATTCGCAACTCGAAGATTCCTGCCATTCAAAATCATGACAGACC
>CAXEIY010000207.1:0-12982 GCA_963996245.1 uncultured Planctomycetia bacterium
CTGACTGGCTAACTATGTTATACATGGGGACGTTGGTATTTTCATGCGGTCGTGGTATTAGCGGTACCTTTCGGGCATTTGCTTCGGGACGGGAACACGTTCCAACGCGTGAGTGGCAAGGCGTTGTTCTTTATTAGATGAGACGCCCCATCGTGGTTATGACGGGAATCATGCAATTGTTCGGAGAGAGGCCGGCTGTGTTCTGCGAACGAGCAAAAGTTTCGAAGAGGTTCCCTTTCAATCTATGAGAACCGAATCATCGGTTCTGACGGCGTGGCGTCATGCGGTTTGCCGTAGATGTGTTCCACATGGCCACTGCATGGACCTTTTCTGTTTACGTAGCGGCAACCAACCGTACGCGCACCTTGGGATCTTCGACAATCCCCGTTACCGACTCCGCGTCGCGCAAACTAAACGCTGCGTTTACCTCAAGGCACCGCCGCTTGCATATTTACGTTCTACGTGACCCAGTCGAGGCCCTTCGTGGCCATCCACGAATGCCCAATCTTCGTCATGTGTCGTATCATGTTGTCCCCGTCGAATTCTATGACGTAGACATAATCCATGGACGTACTATTTTCCGTCGGAGGGCAAGGGCCGCCCTCACCGGTATGCGTAGCAGAAAATACCGCATAGACGCAGACTGCCTTCCGCTTTTGATCAGTAGCAAATGACTTGATTTCATATCCTGTGCGTCAGGCATGAAAGGGTGCAGGCCCTATACCAAGTTGGCGTACTGTTTCCAGGTATTCACGTCGAGAATCGGTTCGGCTTGCGCTGAAAAAGTCGCTTCGCCGGTAGAGTATGGGCTAAATCCCTCCCAGCCTTTGCCTCCCTAACAGTCCTCAAAAAAAATGTGGGTGATCTCCTTAATAGATGACATCGTTTAGTCTCCTTAGATGATGGTCTAAAGCAGGTGTCTACCGCTGGACTATGGTGCGTTCAACGTGACTGGGAAGGGACATTTGGAAGCCGTTGTATCCCGCTTTTTCACTTCGGGAGGACGAAAGAGTTATGGAGATTTGGCATCTCAATCTTCGACAGATTCTGGTCGTCGAGCACGTCGTTCTCCGAGATAACATCGTTTAAGTTGAGTAAATCGGCAGTCAGCGCGTAGGCCTGATCAGCGGTGAGGGTTCCCTCTCGATTGAGCGGCATGCCTCGATGGATGTAATCCCACACGTCCGTTGCGTGCGCTGGGCAGATCGGCAGTATTCGCGGCAAGTCCCAAGGGGCCTTGCAGAAAAGAGAGGGCGTAGCGGTCCACGTTCTCTCTTCGCTCGTATACCGAGGGAAGTGCTATTGAGTTTTTGTGGGGTTACTCTTTTCGTACATGAGGTTTGCGGAAAAAGAACCCGGTGAAGATTTCAAAAGAGGGCCGGAGTTATCCGCGGCTACAGACAGAGGCAAAACAGAATTGGGGTTCCGACGATAGCTTCTTCCTCGCCAGGTCACACGGTGGGTGAAACACATGGTGAGAGCTCTGATAAGAAACCAACTGGCAACAATGCACGCAAGAGGATAGTAAGCTAGATATCGAATACTACTGTTTGTCAGCTGGTATACCTTACGCAGGGTGATCATCATAAAGAGAAAATGAAAGCAATTCATTCCTGCTAGGACCGTCATTTTTACGGTGAAATCGGTGTTCGTGGCCACGGAATGTAGATAACTGACAATCCAGAAGGGAAGAATCAGGTAAGCAGTGATAGAAAACAGCCATATTGATACGGTGGCCCCAATGAGACGGATCCGGTTAGCGTAACCCACGCCATAGAAGATCCGGCTCCAACCATGTACAATTTCTCTGAGATTGGTATACATGCGTGCTTTTGAAACGTCGGTTCCAAGCACGACTTCCACTCGATATCCTTGCGAACGGATCAAGTGACCAAGCGCTACATCTTCCAGAAATTGATCACAGACACTTTGATGTCCTCCGATTTCGTAGTAGACATCACGACGCATCAGGAGATACTGGCCGTTTGCAAATCCCTGTGTTTGGCTGTTTTCCTGATCGGATTTTGTGAGGTCATTTTTTCTCAGACGAACCAGATTATAGAGCTTCATAAGGAGTGCTGCGGCTAACGGTTGAACGGCCTTTTCCCAGAAGGTCTTGTTTTCAAATGCCGGTAATAACGATACAAGATCAGCCTTTTTACGTAGGGCATAGTGAAGGGCGACCCCCAGATTTTCTTTAGCATGTACCGTATCTGAATCAACGTACCATAACCAATCGCCTTTCGCTTTTCGGGTACCTTCCCAAAGTGCGTGAGTTTTACCTGTCCATCCGGAAGGAAGGTCCGTAATTTCCAGAAGTTGGATCCGCGAATCCTGTTGAGCAATCTCACGGACAATATCTGCCGTGCGATCTTGAGAACGGTCGTTGACAACAATTATTTCAACATTCGGGTAGTTCTGGGAACAGACGGATTGCAGACAGCCGGCAATGGAATGCTCTTCATCTTTTGCCGGAATGAGAATACTTACCAGTGGCACCGAAGAAGGGGGAGAGTCATCTTCGAGGTCATCCAGAATGCTGGGATCGGAAGGACGCAGTCCAGGGACATAATCAATCAGTCTTAACACAAAGAGATACCGTACACACCACTGAATAATGACAATGGGGTAAAGAAGGAGAATGGCATTCAAAGGCATACTCCCTTTCGGGAAAATAGTGTGAAAAAGAGATCTGTCATTCAGGATGTAATGTTTGAAGGATCAAATGAGTTTAACGCGGCATGGTATATTTCCCGCAGTGCAACATGGTGTTCCTGTGCCAGTTTCTTACAGCTCTCGTATTCTGGTGAAAAACTAGGTGGTGAACTGGAAGAAATTCCGATTTTCCCTTCGACACTTCCAAACCGTGTAGTGACCTGGTGGGCACGCCTTTCGAGTTTGTGACGGTGGCTTGGCCAACGGCGAATTCCGAGGCTCCCGGTTTCCTGAAAAATAATTTGTTCCAGCAACTCCACATGTTCCAGTTTGCAGATTACGCTCAATTGGACCGCAGGCCTGCCTTTTTTCATCTGAATCGAAGTGGTGAAGACATCCAAAGCGCCCGATTCCTGCAGGCGTTCCGTGCAGTATCCAATCCATTCTCCAGAGATGTCATCCAGATTGGTTTCCAGGAGCCAGACCTCATCGGTTTCAGGAGGTGAGTGATCGTGGCCGAGAAACAGTCGTAACACATTGGGTTGTTCCGTGAGTTCTTTTGATCCGGCTCCATAACCAATCGACTCTATGGTCATCTTCGGCATGGGACCGAAAGAGTCTGTAATGGAAGTTAAAATAGCAGCACCGGTCGGAGTGGTGAGTTCTGCCTGAATAGCAATATCTCGCAAGGGAACGCCAATCAATAATTCAGCTGTTCCGGGTGCAGGAATACTGACAGTCCCATGAGCGATGTGAACCGATCCCTGTCCTGTAGGTACGTGGCTGGAGATTATCTGATCGACATGGAGTAGATCCCATCCGACGGCACTCCCTACGATATCCGCAATCGAGTCGACGGCACCTACTTCATGGAAATGTACGTCTTCTATGGAGGCGCCGTGAACTTTCGCTTCCGCTTTTGCAAGATGTTCGAAGATGTTGCTTGCGAGTGTTTTTTGTGAAGTGGTGAGTTCACCGGCTTCAATGAGCTCAAGAATATCACTGAGATGCCGGTGATGATGTTCGGGACGGGTATCGATTTTGACATGCGTAGCGCGAAAGGCCCCTCTATAGACCTCTTCTGTTGAAAGTTTGCAGTGGGGCAGTCGCAGTGATTGGACGGCATCGAAAATTGCTTGCTGGGATACCCCGGCATCGATCAAAGCGCCCAGGGTCATATCACCACTAATTCCGCTGAAACAATCGAGGTAGGCAATTCTCACAGATTTAAGGATCCAGTTGAAATCAGTCCGGGGCTCCTAGTGTGGCCACAATTCTAATCGATCCTAAGTGTCATGGGAAAGATCAAATGACGTTTCGTCAGTTGTAATAAGAACTTAGTGCAAAATATGGAGACCATTAAATAACGGTATGACGTGTGAGGCACAAGATTTTTCAACTCGTTTATGTGAGCGGGTGAGGGTTTCCGATGATCAAGGATTGTCAGCCATTCCAAATTAGTTAAAGAAAATACGTGACAATTCCGATAAAGGGTGGCGCATTGATAACGGGAATTTGTTTCACAAGGATGTGGTTTGGTGGTTAAAGAACGAAGTGGAATGGTCGGTCATCGGCTTAGGATTTATCATGATCCACACGAGCGAGAAGTTTTGGACAAACGAGTCCGGCTGGAGCAAGTGGTAGCCCTTCTGGCTGATGCGTACCAAAACAATCGCACATGGCTTCAGGATTTTAAGGATCAGCGTATTCAAATCTCTGCCGATTTTTACGAAGTCTTACAGGCCTATCAGAAATCGCAGTCGATCGGTTCTTAAAACGTTGGTGACACGGGAAGTGATTGTTGGGGATTACTTCTGCATCATCAGGGAGTTGGGAAAGTCCTTGTGCCTGGAATATCCTGGTGAAAAAGGGCCACCATACGTACTGACGACAAGCCGTGTTTTCCGATCGGTACCCTGACTTGTGCATGGAGATCCGCTAACGACTACGGCGTGAGTGTTTTGATTGGCAGCGGGTGTTCTTTCATGAAATCGGATGCCTGATCGTAGGTAAACACACCGTGGGTCGTTCCTATTGAACGTACGCAACTAGCACCCAGGACGCTTCCCCATCGTGTGCACTCTTCAGGGCTGAAGCCCTGTAGAATTCCGTAAATGTATCCGGCATCGAAGGCGTCACCACATCCACTTCCGTCGAGGAATGAAACGGGATAGACTCCCACTTCTATTTGAATTTCGGAATCGACTAACACGCATCCATTATTTCCACATGTAATCACAACCGTTTTTGCTCCGAGTTCTTGAAATTTCCGCGCCTGAACGATGGGACGTGATTCTCCAAGAATGAGTTTTGCTTCAGCTGTGTTGGGCAGGAAGACATCGGTGTGTTTAAGAATGTGCTCCAGTTGGGGTAAGTAGTCACCCGGCTCCGGGATGGCGACGTCCAGAACCGTGATTACTCCCAGTTGTCGTGCGGCCTTGAAAATCCGGCTGGCATCTTCCTGATCTAGGGCTGGCATCAGTAAGTAACCACCCAGATAGAGTACTCTGGACCTGGCCAGGGTTTCGGATGGAATATCTCCACCCTTGAAAAAGGCATTAGCACCGAAGCCATGAATGAATCGTCTGTCCTCATTCTGAACATTGACAATCATGGTCTGGCTGGTATCGGCCCGGGATGTTCTTTTGATGGATGACGTATCAATTCCAGATTTCTGCAGAGATTCCAGAATGAACTGGCCGAATAGATCTTGTCCCACTCGACCTGCAATCGCAACCTTTACACCGATCTTTTGAAGATCAACCGCTGTGTTGGCAGCACAGCCTCCGATATTCAGCAGAAACGCTTCACTGGTTACCAGTTCTCCCGCCTCAGGTAGTGTTGCAATGGGCGCACAAATATGGTCGGCGACAATGATGCCTGCGCACAGGCAGTCGATGTTCCTGTGAGCCTCAATATCGGGGGTCGATTTCATGTTAGTTTGCACCTCTGAACTCTGAATAAAATCAGGAAATAGGGGGGAGCAGGGCAGTGGCGAAACGCATATTATTTTTCATGCCCGATAAACGCAAAACAAGAAACGATTCGGATCAGAAACAACTTTAGTGTCATACGATTCTGGAAAGGTCCCGACAAGGACACGAACGTTGTTTGGGAAATTTCCATGGATGTATCACGACGAAACTTTTTTCGTTTTAGCATGCGTTACTCATGTTTACTAGTCTGTGTGGATCTACGTGTCCAGGGAAATGAGGAGGCCACGGGCAATCAGCGTACTTGATTGCGTTGCGAGAAGTCACGGTTGGGTGGTCGCGGATCATCCACCACAACAGAACCTGCTGAGTCCTTACTTATCCGCCGGGAGAGATTGCACCGATCGGCTGATGGGTAAGGGGGTATAGACACCAGGGAAATTAATTATGTCACGGTGCGGGGAGGATGTGCGATGCGAGAGGAGTCACCACAAGGCCTGTCGAATGTAGATTTTGATTCCGAATCTTCCAGTGTCGGCACGAAACTGCTGTTCGAAAATGACCGGATTCGAGTCTGGGATCTATGTCTCGAACCGGGGGAAAGTATTGGTTTGCACCGACATCATGACGATTATTGTTACATTGTAATTGGGAATGGAGCACTGCAGCGTGTTGAAAAGGGAGGTGAAAAAGGTGCCGTTCGGAAAATGAAGGATGGCGATGTTGTTTTTCGCGAAATAAGCGGCGAGGAGGTGCACGGGGCATGCAATGCCGGTGACGGTACCTGGCGGAATATTGTCGTTGAGTTTAAAAAAGAGAAACGGTTGTAAGGAACCGGTATCAAAGATATGCCTTCCGGATGAAGAAATGCTATGCTAAGGCCTTGTCTCGAGAATGGGTCTGAAGTCAAAAAGCACTCACGCACTGTCAGACCGGGTGTTGATCGTTACAAACGCCTGATAAGTTTTTGTATTGAATAGGTGAATGAGTCAGATAATTCCGTCATGCCGGACAGGCGGTGTGGCGAACACATAGCAAGGAGAGCAGCTTTGAAACTAGTCAGTTTTCGTAAAGAAGGAACCGTTTGTCTGGGTATTTTAAAAGAGGATCAGGTAGTTGATGTAAGCGGTGCTAGTGACAATCTTGCTGGTAGTCCCATGCCTGCAAGCATGTCCCAGTTATTGGCACGAGGCGCGTCAGGCCTGGAGGCTTTTAGGCAGTTATCTGAGTCCGTATCCGAAACGCACGCGATGTCTGAAGTAGAGATGCTTGCTCCGGTTCACGATGCTGGCAAGGTAATCTGCATTGGTTTGAATTACAAAGATCATGCCGAAGAAAGTGGTGCGGCGGTTCCAGATGAACCAATCATTTTCAGCAAATACACCTCAGCTCTGCTTGGGCATGGTGGTGAAATCGAGTTGCCATCGGTTTCTGAAGAAGTTGATTACGAAGCAGAACTGGTTGCAGTGATTGGGAAAAAGGCGAGACATGTTTCTCGTGAAGATGCATGGAGTTATGTCGCTGGTTATGCCTGTGGTCATGACGTGTCTGCGCGTGACTGGCAACTGCGTAAGCCAGGTGGACAATGGATGATGGGTAAGACATTTGATACTTTCGGACCGATGGGGCCAGCGCTGGTTACTGCGGATGAAGTGTCTGATCCGCATAATCTGGCCATTCGATTCAGGCTTAACGGTAAAACCATGCAAGATTCCAGTACTTGCCAACTGATATTCGGCGTGGATGAGGCGGTAAGCTACCTGTCAGGCGTGTTTACCCTGGAACCAGGTGACGTGATTTTTACAGGTACCCCCCCTGGTGTGGGAATGGCACGTAAACCCCCGGTCTTTCTTGCTAACGGCGATGTTGCTGAAGTTGAGATTGAAGGTTTGGGAACGTTACGAAATACCGTTGTTGGCTCCTAGCCATGGGGCAGGTCAGGTCAGCGCTGTACCGATCTGGTTCGCGCGTGTCGGAACGGGGCAGTATAGGGGCACCGGGCTATCGGTGCTCCGCTTACGGATAGTGCCGCAGGTGGGCTAGAGCGAGTCAGCAACCCGGTATGGTGTCTTGACTATGCAATTTGATTTTGGCCCTGTGATGACAGCGGAAATGATCACCTCATCGCGGCGGCCTCGCCATTTTGCTGTGCGTGTTCTTTTTGTAAGTCTGTTTTTCGCCGTGCTATCAATTCAGTACGGGACTTTTTCCAATCAAATTGGCGCTAGTGATTTAGAGGATCAATCTCGTTTTGGACGTCAGTTTGTCGGAGCATTTCTCACCACCCAGTTGTATGGTCTGTTGTTTTTGACACCAGCCTATGTTGCTCCCTGCATTGCTTATGAAAAAGAGCGTCGCACCCTTTCTTTTCTTTTTGCAACGGATCTTCGCGATTACGAGATCGTACTTAGTAAATGGGGTGTCCGTGTACTTCATCTGTTGCTTTATCTGTTCAGTACGGTACCTGTTCTTCTCGTGGTGACCTGGTTTGGTGGTGCAAGTCCCAATCTTGTTCTTCAGTCGTATCTGCTTACGCTGATGACGGTAATGGGATTTTCTGGAATCAGTATGCTGTGTTCGGTGTATGCACTGCGTGTACGTAATGCCGTGACACGCACCTATGCCAGTTTATTCTTGTTTCTACTGACGCCGCTGATTGCGGGAGGGGTGATGGAATTATGGGGGCTACCCTCTGGCAGGACCTTTGAGGTGTTACGACCGTTGCTTTACGCGAATCCTTTTTGGGTCCATTTTCAGTTGAATGAATCCGAATGGTCCGCAGCGCAAACCGGCTGGATGGTTTCTTGCTGGTCATCGTTGTTCCAGTTTCTGGTAATGGGTATTTGTTTGTTGTGGTCGATTTACTGTCTGAGACGCGTCTATGTTCGTCAATTAAGCGAGCCATTGGGGGATTTCAATCAGACGAACTGTGAAAAGCCGGATTTCAAAAATCAAAGCGCGGGATTGTGGAAATACCTCTATCTGCAACTGGTCATTCTTCCTCGTCCGCCAGTGATGACTTATCCGGTATTCTGGAAAGAAGTGTTCACCGGTGAACACAGACAGCGCTTTCATATTTGGCGAGTGTTGGAATTCATTCTGGGGTTCTGGTTTCCTGTTTTGGTGTTAGCCGGAGCATACCTTTCTCAGAGTGGAGATGACTTTATCGAAATAGCACAGGTTATGATTCGACTGTTATTAACGGGAACTGCGATGGTGTCACTGCTCCAGATTTCCATTCGAAGTGCCACCAATATTTCAGTTGAACGTGAACAGCAGACCTGGGATCACTTGCTGGTATCAACACTTCCTACAAACGAGTTAATTTGGAGCAAGGTGCTGGGTACGATAAGTGCCGCAAAAAGGATCCTTATGATGGCTGGGATATGGATGACGCTGGGGATCATTTCAGGAGCCGTACGTCTAGAAGCCGCTTTTCTTTTTATCGTGGCAATGGGGAGCTATTGTTTGTTCATGTCTTCTCTGGGGGTCTCGTTTGGACTTCGTTTTCAAAGAGGGGCAGTAGCCCTTGCGATGACGATCGGCACGCTCTTTTTTTGCGCCGGTGGCTATATGATTTTCGGATGCTTGCTTTCTCTGTTCAGTGTCGGTGTCAATGCGAGCGAGGTGATTTTGGGTCCCAGTTTTCTGGCAGTACTGGGTGGGATCCCTTTTTATGACCCATCGAGTTCTGATTTTCTGTTCTGGAATCAGGGGCCGTTTACCTACTCTGTCTTCTTTTTTCTGGTCGTCTATCTTATAAGCGCTAAGGCTTTGGTTGGTTCTTGTATCAGGATGCTTTCTCAAACGAGACAAATCAATCGACAGCCGAAGTTGTTCAAGGGGCTTACAACCGACAATTGAGCCGATTTGAAATCGGCATCTTGACGATTGGTAAATGGCCAATTAAAATCCGGGTATATGGGTAATCTTCACACGGAAGCAATGCGCTGATGTTTCTCTCCATCAATATAGATGTCCGTTGTTCCTGTCCGGTGTAACCGGACTTTACGCTTGCCCCTCACTTTCTTCCCTGTTTTTTTCGTGTGATAACTCACGATTGCGCCTCTGTTGGAGCTTGATTGCGATGGCCCAGATTTCTTCTTTCCAGGACGAACTGAACGAAATAACGTCCGAAATTGTAGACGTATTAACGACTTCCGAAACGATGCATCGTTTCGGGCTTAGCCGGCTTCCTGGCGGAATGGATGTGGCTGAAATTGTTAATGCCTGCAAGGCGATTCTTTTTCCAGGGTACCGTTGTGATCAGATCCTGGACCAGCAGGATGTTCAAGAACATGTTCATGGTCTGATGATCCGATTGAATACATCCTTAACTCGACAGATTACTCTTGCGCTGGCATCACAAGAAGTGTCAGACGACAAAGAACAGGCTCGAGTTTTAGGCCAGGAAAAGACATTGGCTTTTATCCAGGAATTGCCCCACATCAGAAGGATTTTGAGTGAGGATGTAGAAGCAGCTCTCATGGGTGATCCGGCAGCACAGAGCCTGGATGAAATCATCCTTTGTTATCCTGGAATCGAAGCGATGACGATTTATCGTCTTGCTCACGTGTTGTACGGGTTACAGGTCCCTCTGATTCCGCGAATGCTAACGGAATATGCTCATATGCAAACCGGAATTGATATTCATCCTGGTGCACAGATTGGACGACGTTTTTTTATCGATCATGGCACTGGAGTTGTGATTGGAGAGACTTGTCACATTGGTAATGATGTCAAACTTTATCAGGGCGTTACTCTGGGAGCATTGAGTTTTCCTCAGAACGATCGTGGTGAATTGCTGCGCGACAGAAAACGCCATCCTACGATTGATGATCATGTTGTGATTTACGCCAATGCGACGATTCTTGGTGGCCAGACCAGGATAGGGCACCACGCGGTAGTCGGATCCAGTGTTTGGTTGACTCGTAGTGTGGACCCTTACACGGTTGTTACACTCGAGAAACCATCCTTGCGATATAAAGACATTCTTCCAGATGGTCAGGTCCCGCGTGGTACAGAGTATCAGATCTGAGCTGTTGGGATAGCAAAGGTGTTTCGGTGTGTCCGCGGGATGTCTGGTACTAATCATGGAAGGTTGGTCACTAACCGTCGGAGCTCTAACTTTGAAGCCCGCGTTGAACCGGTGTTGGACCAGCGGTATTTTTTGCAAAGAGGCGTTTTCCGAAGTAAGCACAGATCCATATCATGACGATTGTCCAGGAGAAGGCGCTCAGGAAAGCTCCCCATCGGAAACTGTGAGGATCGTAGCGAAAAACAATTCGGTGCTTACCTTTAGATAACGCGACCCCGCGCATCACTCGGTTGACTCGAAGAATATCCGATGGCTGGTCGTCGACGTAGGCTTTCCAGCCCGGATAAAAGACATCGGCCAGAATTATCATACCGGGATTATCGAGCTCTGCCGTTATCTCCACGAATTGTGGCTCGTATTGGGTGATGTCACATCGTTCGATCGAATGGGGATCAGGCGATGCCTGATAGGACAGCAAAGAGGTACTGTCCGACGTTTCTACGAGGGCTTCATGGCGTAAGTCGTAGGCCCGGTCTCGGAGAATGGACTGCATGATGGACTGGAGTCCCTGTTTGTCCTGTTGCACCAGGGGCGGGATCATATGCAGACGGTGAACAATCCAGGCGCGGGGGAAAAAATCAGGGTTATGAAGGATCTGATAGTCCTTTTCTGCCGCCTCTTTTTCTTCAACTTCGTTTAAAGGAAACAGTCGGGGCAACGGATTACCTCGTTGATCGTACAAAAAAGAGACAATGCCGCGATGTTCCATCAGGTCAAGTGAACGTCCTTGTTTGTCCACTCGGTGCCAGGGGAGAACAAAATATTTTGTGTTCCAGATATCAAATCCCAGCTGAGGATAGTAGACCATGCGTGGCTGCCGTGGGGGTTCGTACCAGGGTGCCAGGAAAAATTCATATGCATGCATTTCCATGGTGCCTCCTGTAAGCGTATACGAGACATCGTGGGCAAGGCCATATTTTCCTTGCAGAGTATCCCGTTCCCAAAGCATTCCCGTTTGTGGACGATCCACTGCTGCGGAATGTTCCCATGCAAGCGGAGAATAGAAGAGGGTTCGAAAAATACGGTAGGGGGCTTTCTGGGGGTTTGAAACCTCTTCTTTGCGATGGATTACCTCAAGTGCCTTCGGAACACTTTCATGCAGAGACTGGGAGCCGGTAACGATCATCCAGCGGTTTGCGAACAGGAGATCGACACTGAGAACAATGAGGAGTGTAACGCCTAGGCCAGTTTGCACGGAAGGAAGCGTATACCGTGTTCGATGGAGTTGGGTTGCCACACGAAGTATCACCAGGATCGCACCAGAGAGCACCAGCGTATGGGCCAGAGCCTTTAAGATATCTTTCCAGGCTTCGTATGCCTGTAGAGGACCATAATAGGCATCGGCTGCGCGCTGTTGAATGAGGTCGGATTCAAAATGCGCTAGAAGGTTATCCTTGCCAATGAGGACACTACCAACAGCTATTGCACTGCCGATAAACACAATCCATAAAATGCGAGAGAGGGATCGGGTTTTTTGAGACAGGAGTTCATCCCAAGCTATCGCAGTCAGGCCACTGATTCCGATGGCAGTGAAAACCAGAAGTTTGCTGGGATATCGAAAACTGACAAAACCAGGTAAGAGTACGGTCATAAGCCAGTAGAGACCTCCAACTTCATTTCCGATCGAGTCCGTCTGACCTTCGATCCCAAGAAAATCGGGTTGCAACGCTCTTCGAACCAGCCATACCACTCCAAATCGACCTAGTGATCCTGCTAATCCAAATACCAGGATCCATCGCAGCCAGGTCTGCCAGGCTTCCTTATTGCGCAGCTTCCAAGTGGTAAGGACCAGCAGCAATGGAAAAAGTCCCATGTATAAGGAGGGGGTCCATATGGTCGTTTCGTCGTGCAGTGACTGGATCCAGCGGGCGTTGAGAGGAAATTGTCGTCCGTTGATATTGGGCCAGATCAGTTCGAGCCATCGCCAGGGTCCTGTGCTGAATTCATAGATCTGGTGGGGTGTTCTTGCCCCGGAACCTACGAGTCCTTTCGTGTTTAATTTCCCGGTTTCCATGAGGTCGCGGGAAAGTTCAAACACGTTTCGTGGTTCATGGTACGTGACACGGCTGCTGCGTTGTGAGAATTCCAGAGAAGGTAATATCTGAACAGCCGAAAGCAGGACCGCGAGGATTACAGACAACACGAGTGTTTGAAGGTTATTCCAGAAATGACCGTCGCGTATTGGATCGGTAGAGGGTTGACGAGGACGCCATTTCAGATAAATCAGATATAGCACGGCGAGTAAACTGCAGAGATAGGCTGTCTGAGGGTCACCACTCATTACCTGCAGAGCCAG